>CAZLJN010000188.1:0-5143 GCA_964559815.1 uncultured Propionibacteriaceae bacterium | reverse complement strand
ACCCCGACGATGAACTCGAACGCGGCCGCCGCCACGGCTTCGGGCAGCTCGACTTCCAACGCCCTGCGGGCACTGGCGGAGAACACGACCCGGTAGGTCACCGCAGCCGACCGAGCGACCGCATCGACTCACGCACCTCGTCGGCGGTGGATACGTCACCGGCCGTCAACTCGTCCAGCCCCCGCCGCAGCGCGGCGACTTCGTCGGGCTCACTGAGAATGTCGACGGTCTCCAGCAAGGAGTCGTAGTCGTCGACGCTGAGCAGCACCGCCACCCGATCACCATTGCGGGTGATGTCGAAACGCTCGTGCGTCGTCACCGCAGACTCGATCAGCTTCGAAAGCTGTGCCCGCGCCTCAGCCAATGACAGAGTGGTCATGTACACAATTCTAGCGCACAGGGCCAGACTCAGTAGCGGTAGTGCTCCGCCTTGAACGGGCCTTCGACCGAAACGCCGAGGTAGTCGGCCTGCTCGGCGGTCAGCTCCGACAGCCGGACGCCGAGAGCGTCCAGGTGGAGGCGTGCGACGTACTCGTCCAGCTCCTTGCTGAGGGTGTAGACGCCGATCGGGTAGTGCTCGGTGCGGGTGAACAGCTCGATCTGGGCGAGCACCTGGTTGGTGAACGAGGTGCTCATCACGAAGCTCGGGTGCCCGGTGGCGTTGCCGAGGTTCAGCAGTCGACCCTCGCTCAGCACGATGATCGAATGGCCGTCGGCGAAGGTCCAGCGATCCACCTGCGGCTTGACCGTGGTCTTGGTGATGCCGTCGAGCTTCTCCAGCCCGGCCATGTCGATCTCGTTGTCGAAGTGGCCGATGTTGCCCACGATGGCCAGGTTCTTCATCCGGCTCATCTGCTCGGCGGTGATCACCTTCAGACATCCGGTCGCGGTGATGAAGATGTCGGCGCTGGCCACCACGTCGTCCAGCGTGGCCACTTGGTAGCCGTCCATCGCGGCCTGCAATGCACAGATCGGATCGACCTCGGTGACGATCACGCGCGCGCCCTGGCCGGCCAGGGACGCCGCACACCCCTTGCCCACATCGCCGTAGCCGCAGACCACCGCGGTCTTGCCGCCGATCAGCACGTCAGTGGCCCGGTTGATGCCGTCGATCAGCGAGTGCCGAATGCCGTAGCGGTTGTCGAACTTCGACTTGGTGACCGAGTCGTTGACGTTGATCGCCGGGAACAGCAGTTCCTCGCGCTCGGCCAGCTGGTAGAGGCGGTGGACGCCGGTGGTGGTCTCCTCGGTAACGCCGAAGATCGCGGTGGCCAGGGTCGACCAATGCAGCTTCGAGGCGCGCAGCGTGTCCAGCACCACCGCCCACTCGGCCGAGTCGTCCGGCCCGGCTTCGGGCACCTCGCCGGCCTTGGCGAACTGCACCCCGGAGTGCACCAGCAAGGTGGCATCGCCGCCGTCGTCCAGGATCAGGTTGGGGAACTCGTCGCCCCAGTCGAGGATCTGCTCGGTGCACCACCAGTAGTCGGCCAGGGTTTCGCCCTTCCAGGCGAACACCGGCACACCCTTCGGGTCGTCCGGGGAGCCGTCGGGGCCGACCACGATGGCCGCAGCGGCTTCGTCCTGAGTGGAGAAGATGTTGCACGACGCCCAGCGCACCCGGGCGCCGAGGGCGACCAGGGTCTCGATCAGCACCGCGGTCTGCACGGTCATGTGCAGCGAGCCGGCGATCCGGGCGCCGGCCAGCGGCTGGCTGTCGGCGAATCGGGTGCGCAGGGCCATCAAGCCCGGCATTTCGTGCTCTGCCAGCCGGATCTGCTCTCGTCCGGCGGCGGCCAACGTCAGGTCTGCAACGCGATAATCCACCCCCGAACTGTACGCGATCGCCGCCACCGCGAGGCCCTCACGGGGTGGCGGCGGATGCGTGCAATACCATCGGCGAAAAGGAGGTCGCATGGACAGGTTCGGCGCTGAGGTCAGCATCGTCGGGATCGGGCAGGTGCCGGTGGTCGCGGCGAACCCGTTGAGCCTGCGCCAACTGGGCGCGTCCGCGGTACAAGCCGCCATGGACGATGCCGGCATCGACCACGCCGATGCGATCTTCGTGGGCAACATGCTGGCCGACGAACTGCAAGGGCAGAAGCACCTGGCCAGCCTGATCGCCGACGAGGCCGGGCTGCGCTGGGCCGAGGCGCTGCAGGTGCGCGCCGCCACCGCGACCGGCGCCGCCGCGCTGCGCATGGCCTACCTGGCGGTCGCGTCCGGGCAGGCCGAAGTGGCCATCGCTCTCGGCGTGGAGAAGATGAGCACCGACCGCGAGCACGTCGTCTCCGCGCTGGCCAAGGCGCTCGACGCCGAGACCGAGGTGCCCACCGGCGCCACTCTGCTCAGCCAGAACGCGATGCTGATGCGGCTCTACCTGGAGCGATACGGGCTGTCGATCGACGCCTTCGACGGCTTCGCGCTCAACGCGCACGCCAATGCCAACGGCAACCCGAACGCACTGTTCCACGACCGGATCGTAACCAAGCAGGCCATCGATGCTGCCCCGGTGGTGTCGACTCCGCTGCGCCGCTTCGATGCCGCGCCGATCTGTGACGGCGCCGCTGCGGTCGTCCTCACCCGCACCAAGCAGGCCCGGGCGTTCCACCACCAGCCGATCAAGATGCTGGGAGCCAGCGTGGTCACCGACCGCTTCCGGATCTCCGACCGTCCCGACCCGCTCCGCCTGGACGCCTCAGCCCGCTCGGCGCGAGAGGCGTTCAAGAGGGCGAACGTCCATCGCAACGACGTCGATCTGTTCGAGGTGCACGACGCCTTCTCGATCATGGCGGCGCTCATCCTGGAAGCCGTCGGCTACGCCGAACAGGGACAGGGCTGGCGACTGGCCGCCGAAGGCGAGATCACCCATGGCGGCTCGGTGCCGATCTCGACGATGGGCGGGCTGAAGGGACGTGGCCACCCGATCGGAGCTTCGGCGATCTATCAGACCTGCGAGATCGTCCAGCAGCTCACCGGGAGAGCGGGCGCCAACCAGTTGCCCGATCCGAAACTGGGCCTGCTGCAGAGCGTCGGTGGGGCCGGGAGCACTGTCCTCACCCACATCTTCGGGGTGTAACGGGATCGCTTTCCCACAAACACCGCCACCCACGATTTCGTGGGACGCCCACGTCATGCCGAAAACCTTGCGGCTCGAACACCTGTGATCCCATTTCCTGAAATGCAGCTCATAAATCGCCTGCACCCATACCTAAATCGGGCAGACTACCTCCGGCGCGAGCAACGTTAACCACACGCATCCCCGCGTCCACTCCGCATGAGATCCACCACCCTGAGAGAAGTTAGTGATGAAGCCAGCTATCCGTGCCACGGCTGCACTTTTTGCCACTGCCTGCGTCATAGCGCTGTCGGGAACAGCGCCCGTGGCCAGAGCCGATACTTTCGTGCCCACCACGGGTGCTGTCTTCAGTGACCCACTGAACGCGAGCGGCGTATGGCGAGTGCAGGACCATTTCATTCAGCTCATCAACGCGGCCGATCCCGGCTCCCAGATCAACGTCGCCGAGTATCTCTTCACCACCCAGCCGGTTGCGGATGCCCTCGTTGCTGCGTCACACCGCGGAGTTCAGGTTCGCGTCGTCGTCGACTACGGGTCGGCGAGCGCAACAACGAAGCCCGGCTACGTACTGCTCACTCAGAACTTCGCAGACTTCGACAGCCTGACCACCGATCAGCGTCGCACCGAATCGTGGATCCAAACCTGCACCAAGGATCGCGCCTGTCTTTCAGGGGCGAGCGCAACGAAGAACCCGATTCAGCACAACAAGTTCCTGCTCTTTACCAGCGTCGCTGGGAAGAAGGTTGTTGTCGAGGCTTCCCAGAACCTCAATAGCTCGAACCAGTGGAACAACGCGGTAACCATCGTTGGCGACGACCAGCTCTACAACGTGTTCGTCACCTACTTCAACCGCCTGGCCCACAACGAGCACAACAACCTCGATGTCTACAATGACTTCGGTGGAACTGGTTCGACCAACTCCACGAAAGCCTGGTTCTTCCCCCGCGCGGTCCCGTCGTCAGGCAACCAGAACAGCAATGACACCATCGGAGACATCCTCGGCAACACCACCTGCAAGGGCGCCAGGATCATGATCGGCATGAAGAATCTCGACGACGATCGTCTGCGCGTCGCAACCGACCTTGCCAACTGCGCCAAGGCGGGCGCGACCGTCCAGATCGTTTACTCCGCGATGGGTACGAAGTTCCAGAGCACGCTGAAGGGTGTGACACGGGTGACGCTGTACCGCATGCCCACCACACTCCCTCTTATCCACTCGAAGTACATGATCATTGATGGCGCCTTCACCGGCACGGCGGGAAAGTGGATCTTTACCGGGAGCCACAACTACGACCGCGACTCACTGCGCGACAACGATGAGAGCCTCCTGCGACTGAACAACGCGGGGATCTTCGCCCAGTACGAGGCGAACTGGGGTGCCATGAGGGCCGTCGCCAGCAAGGTCTGAGGCCGAGAGGCTTCTGCCTGTCAGGACAGCGAACTGGTCCGGTGCGGGTCACGGCAACAGCCGCGACCCGCACCGCGACTCAGCGCGTTTGACCGGCCAGCACCATCTCGACGGTCTTGGCGAGTCGGTCGGTTCGGGTCTGCTCACGCTTGGCCTCGGTGACCCAGCGGACGTACTCCTTGCGGTGGGAGTAGGCCAGTGCGGCGAAGGCCTCAGCGGCACCCGGACGGGCCGCGAGAGCGGCGGCCAGGTCGTCGGGCACCTCGACGGTGCGCTCGCTGGTATCAGCGCTGACAACGACGCTGACCTCATCGCCGAGTTCGACGCCGGCCTGCGCACGCGCAGCCTTGTTCAGCCCGATCATGTTTTCGCCGCCCATTCGGGCCAGTCGCAGCGGCAGGACGGCACCGTTCACCGTCACCGTCACCGGGAAGGCCTTGGCTCCCCCACCCAGCGCGGCCACCTGGGCATCGCTGAGGATGAACGCACCAGCCGGGCCGCGCGGCTCCAGGCGCGCCGTGATCTGCAATGAGTCACTCACAGCCGCTCAGCCTAGATCGCCTCGCTGCCGCTGGTGTCGGCTCCTGCGCAATTGCCGATCAGCCGGTTTCGTGAGGAGCCTCACGCCGACGCGGTCGATATCGGGCTCCAAGTAGAGC
>CAZLJN010000187.1:0-5168 GCA_964559815.1 uncultured Propionibacteriaceae bacterium | reverse complement strand
TGCCGTTGTTCAGCGGAGCCTGGCGGGTGCGGGCTCCGTCCACGGTGATCCCGTTGGTGGAGCCGAGGTCTTCGATGTTCAGGCTGGTGCCCGAGCCGGACTCGATCACGTTGATCCGCGCGTGCAGCCGGGAGACGCCGGGGTCGTTGATCCTCAGGTCGGCGTCGGTGCCCCGTCCGATGGTCAGGCCGGGGGCGGTGAGCGGGTGGCGGACGCCGTTGACCTCGACGACCAGGCCGGTGGTGCGCTGGCGGACCGGTGCGGGCGGCTCGGCGCGCATGGGGTCGGACGGGTAGGCGCTGGCTGGGGCGCTGGCTGGGGCGCTAGCCGGGACGGCGGCTCCGTCCACGCCGGCGACGGCAGCCGAGGTGATGGTGAAGCGGCCGATCGGCAGCGACTCCTCCATGCGGTAGTCGATGGAGACCGGCCCGTTGAAGATGTAGCCCTTGTCGGCTGCGTAGTTCAGCAGCTGGGGGGCGATCTCGGCGTTCAGAGTCTTGGAGTACGGGGTGAGCCGGGCGAAGTCGTGCGCCGAAAGGCCGATGGTGAACTCGTTGGGCACCAACTTGCGGTCGCGGCTGAGCAGCCGGGCTTCGGAGTCGAGTTCGCGCTGCAGCCGAGCGGTGATCTCCACCGGCTGCACGTCACCTTTGAAGGCTCGCGCAAAGACTCCGCCGACGACGTTTTCGAGCTTCTTCTCTACTCGGTCGAAGACTCCCATTCGCCCTCCTGCGTGGTTGCGTCGTGGCCCAGCCTATCGACGCCAAGAGTCTCCACCATACGTGGCCCGCCAACCGATGCCCGATCTGCACCTCGTTGGGCGGGGTTGGTGGCGTTCAGGGTCGGTTTCAGGGCTGCCGGTTGGCTGTGGTAGCCTCTTTCGGCTGGCTCCTTGGAGCCCGCGCGCGAGTGGCGGAATGGCAGACGCGCACGGTTCAGGTCCGTGTGTCCGAAAGGACGTGGAGGTTCAACTCCTCTCTCGCGCACCACGATCCCGGCAACCAGAACACTGGTCGCCGGGATTGATGTTTTTATCGACCTGCCGCTGGTGGCGGCCGAGGTCTAGCGTGGAATCAGCCGACCCCCAAGGAGGCGTGATGTCCAACTTCTACACCGATTTGCGAAGGTTCAAAGATCCGGTCATGGCGCAACGATGCGCCCAGCGCTTGCTGAAGATGCGCACCACTCTGGCGCCACTGCGAGCCAAGCGCCGTGACGGCACTCTCATGCTGGCCACCTGGAACATCCGCGATTTCGGCTCCGGACGACTGAACCCGAGCCCGCGGCTGCCGGAGACCTACTTCTATTTGGCCGAAGTCGCGGCCTGCTTCGATCTGATCGCGGTGCAGGAGGTGAACCGCAACCTGGGCGACTTCCTCAAGCTGGTCGACATCTTGGGGCCGGGCTGGGACTACCTGCTCACCGATGTCACCGAAGGCACCAGCGGCAATGGTGAGCGGATGGCCTTCCTCTATCGCACCGACAAGGTGCGCTTCCGCAAGATCGCCGGCGAGATCGTCCTGCCGAAGGGTGCGACGGTGGTGCCCACCGGAACGGTCAAGCCGCCGATCACCGCTGACCCGGGCGATCCGGCGCCGGCCGAGCCCGAGACGGGGCAACAGTTCGCCCGGACGCCCTTCCTGGTGGCCTTCCAGTCGGGCTGGTTCCACTTCAATCTGTGCACAGTCCATCTGTATTACGGCACCGAGACCGGGCCGGGGCTGCAGCGCCGGATCGCCGAGATTCGCTCGCTGGTGCAGTTCTTCGCTTCGCGCCAGGACAAGGAGAACGCCGGCAAGTCCAACCCGCAGCAGGCGGAGAACTACATCCTGCTGGGCGACTTCAACGTGGTCTCACCCCAGCACGAGACCATGGACGCCCTGGTCGACAAGGGCTTCACCGTGCCGGAGCAGATCGACGCGGAGCATCTGAAGACCCGCAACCACTTCTACGACCAGATCGCGGTGCGGGTGCGGGATCCGCGGTTCAGCACCGTGGACGGCGGGGTGGTCGACCTGTACGCCGACGTCTTCACCGACGACGACGTGGCCCTCTACGCCGATCAGGTGCCGGACGCGGTGGTGGGCAAGACGCCGCTGGACAAGTTCCGCACCTGGCGCACCTGGCAGATGTCGGACCACAACCCGCTGTGGGTGCAGATCAAGACCGACTTCTCCGACTCGTACCTGGAGCAGATCGGCGGTTAGCGCTGCAGCCAGGCGGTGGTGTCGACCGGGAGGGTGCCGGACGTGGTCAGGGCGCTGCTGGTCAGCAACACTCGGGCATCGGACGGCAACGTGACCGGATCGGCGCCGAAGTTCGTCCAGCATTCCAGGCCGTCGCTGCGGGCGAACGCCAGGACGTCCGCGCTGGTCGGCAGCCAGCTGAACTCGCCCTCGCCCATGCCGGGATGCTTCGCCCGAATCGCCAACGCAGCCCGGTACAGCTCCAGGGTGGAGCCCGGCACACCGTCCTGCGTGGAGGCGGCATAGCGTCCCCAGTCGGCCGGCTGCGGCAACCACGGCGTGGCCGCAGGTTCGGCGCTGAAACCGAAGTTCGACTCGGGCCGGTCGGTCCACGGCGGGGGCACCCGGCAGCCGTCACGTCCGGGATCGGTGCCGTGGGTCTGCTTCACCACCGGATCCTGCATGGCCTCGAGCGGAAGGTCCTCCACCTCGGGCAGGCCGAGCTCTTCGCCTTCGTAGATGTAGGAGCTGCCGGGCAGGGCCAGCATCATCAACGCCGCAGCGCGCGCCCGGCGCAGACCCGCCTCGAGGTCGGCCGGACGTCCGCGGAAGTGCACCAGGTTGCGGTCCATGTGCTGCGAGGCGTGCTGATCGCGGGCATAGCGCGACACCGGCCGGCACACGTCGTGATTGCCCAACACCCACGTGGGCGGGGCGCCGACGGCGGCGTGGGTCGACCGGGTGGCGTCGATCACGGCGCGCAGCGGCTCGGGTAGCCACGGCGCCATCAGGAAGTCGAAGTTGAAGGCGGTGTGCAGCTCGTCGGCACGCAGATAGGCGGCCAGGCGATGCGCCCGTCCGACCCAGACCTCGCCACAGAAGGCGCGCGCGGGGGAGTACTCGTCGGCGACCGTGCGCCAGCTGCGGAAGATCTGGTGAATGCCGGGCTGATCCCAATGCGGATGGTTGATCTCGTCCGGGGTGCCCTCGGCGAAGGGGAACTCGGTGCCGTCCAGATCGGGCAGGGCGCTGTCCTTGACCAGGCCGTGGGCCACGTCGATGCGGAAGCCGTCGACGCCGCGGTCGAGCCAGAAGCGCAAAGTGGTCTCGAACTCGGTCTTGATGTCGTCGTTGTCCCAGTTCACGTCCGGCTGTTCGGGGGCGAACAGGTGCAGGTACCACTCGCCGGGTGTCCCGTCGGGGTTGGACGTGCGCGTCCAAGCCGGGCCGCCGAAGGTGCTCTGCCAGTCGTTGGGCGGCAGCTCGCCGTCGGCGCCGCGTCCGGTGCGGAAGATGTAGCGGTCACGGGCCGGCGAGCCGGGAGCGGCGGCCAGGGCCTCGATGAAGAAGGCGTGCTGGTCGGAGGTGTGGTTGGGGACGATGTCGATGATCACCTTGATGCCCAGCGCGTGGGCTTCGGCGATCATCGCGTCCGCCTCGTCCAAGGTGCCGAAGACCGGCTCGATGTCGCGATAGTCGGAGACGTCGTAGCCGGCGTCCTTCATCGGCGAGGTGAACCACGGGCTGATCCAGATCGCGTCGATTCCCAGGCCGGCCAGGTAGTTCAGGCGGCTTCGGATGCCGGCGACATCGCCCACGCCGTCGCCATTGGCGTCGGCGAAGCTGCGCGGATAGATCTGGTAGACCACCGCATTGCGCCACCAGGTGGGCAGCTCGTTGCGGCGGGTGGTCAGCGGGTGGGCAATCACGTTGGCGGTCATCGTTGAGGCCTTCTGTGCCGGGACGGGGCACAAGCAAACATAGTGCGCGCGCCGCGTGTGCGCGGTGGTCGCTAGTGGTCTCCGGTCAATCAGAGCAGCGCGCGGATGTCGTCCACGAGTTGCTCGGGGGTGACGCTGGGGGCGTAGCGGCGGACGACCTGGCCGTCGCGATTAAGCAGGAATTTGGTGAAGTTCCACTTGATCGCATCGCCCAAGATGCCGCCCTGCTCGCTGCGCAGCCAGGCGTAGAGGGGATGCGCGTTGGCGCCGTTGACGTCGATCTTGGCGAACATCGGGAAGGTGACGCCGTAGTTCAGCTGGCAGAAGTCGGCGGTCTGTTTGATGTCGTCGAACTCTTGGTGGTTGAACTGGTCGCAGGGGAAGCCGAGGACCACCAGGCCGTCGCCGGAGAGGTCTTCGTACAGCTTCTCCAACCCGGCGAATTGCGGAGTGAACCCGCATTTGCTCGCGGTGTTGACCACCAGTACGACCTTGCCGAGGTAGGCCGAGAGGTCCTGGTCGGCGCCGGTGATGGTGGTGGCGTGGAAGTCCTGCAGTGTGGTCATATCGATGCTCCTTACCCCTAGAGGAAGGGACAACCGGGCCTCGCTATTCCCCAGGTGTGCAACAAATCGCCCCGACATGCTCCGTCAGGCGCCGGACACGCCGGGCATCTCACGCATCGAGTGCATTTCGTTGCACCCCCGTTAGTTGAGGGAGCCGCTGGTTGAGCAGGTCGCGCAGCGACCGTGTCGAAACCCCGCCCCCGCTGGTTGAGCAGCGAGCGGAGCGCGCGTGTCGAAGCCGCCCTTGCAACCAAACGCCGCCGATTCACGAGATGGCCCGGCGCGTCGTAGCCCAGCGAACCGTGCGGGGGCGTTTCGTTGCAGGTCAGTCGAGGCGGCGGGCGTGCTGCAGGATCGGCAGGCGCTCGCGGACGCCGGCGACCTGGGTGAGATCGAGCTCGATCACCGACAGCTCGGGGTCGTTGCCGAGCTCCACCCAGACGTTGCCGGTGGGTCCGACCACCAAGGAGTGGCCGATGCCGGTGGGCACGGGGCCGTCGGCGGACGCCGGGGGCTTGGCCTGGTCGACGGCGACGACGTACGCGGTGGCGTCCATGGCGCGGGCGGTGACCAGGGTGCGCCACTGGTGCAGCTTGTCCGGCCCGTCCGCCCAGGAGGACGGCACCAGGATCGCCTCGGCACCGGCGTTGGCCAGGTGGGTGAACAGCTGCGGGAAGCGGACGTCGTAGCAGGTG
>CAZLJN010000186.1:0-5190 GCA_964559815.1 uncultured Propionibacteriaceae bacterium | reverse complement strand
CGCACTTGGAAGCCGACGGTGGCGCCCAATTCCTCGCCGAGCTCGGCCGCGATCCGCGTGGCCAGGCTACGCGCGGCGATGCGGCGGGGCTGGGTGTGACCGATCCGGGAGCGTCCGGCCAGCAGGCAGATCTTGGGCAACTGGGTGGTCTTGCCCGAGCCGGTCTCGCCGGCCACCACGATCACCTGCTGGGTGTTCAGGGCGGCGACCAACTGCTCGACGTGCGCGCTGATGGGCAGCGCAGGGTCGAACTGGATGGCGTCGGGACGGGTCATAGCCGAGCAAGCCTACTCATGACTCGCCCAACCGGCAGGCTCAGGAACCGTGGCTGTCCTTGGGACGGATCACGCCGATCGGGCAGCGCCCGTAGGTGAGCACGCCGCGGATCAGGCCACCGACCGAGTAGGTCGGGAAGGACGCATGCACTTCCAGCATCAGCAGATCGAGCTCGTCGGTGCGGGCCACCAGGACATCCACCGGGTTGCCGTAGGACACTTCGAGGGAGACCTCGACATCGGGGTAGTCCTCGGTGATTTCGGAGACCATCTCCTCCATCCGAGCCCGGGTCACGTCGATCGCAGCCTGCTTCTGCTCGTCGGTGAGCTGACCGCCGCTGAACCAGCGTCCCTGCGGGCCACGGAAGATGCTGATCACCACGACCCGCCCGCCGAACTGGGCGCATTCCTGCAGCGCCCACTCCAGCGCCACGGCGCCGCGCGCCGAAGTGTCGACGGCCACGCCGATCACCCCGGTGCGGGTATCCGCCAGTTCCTCGCTGGCCGAGACCACGATCACCGGGCAGTGGGCAGCACCCACCACCCCCACCGAGGTCGAACCGACGAACAGTCGCTCGCCGGGCTCGGTGGCGCGGCGACCCACGACCACCAGGGACGCCTGGTGGCTCATCTTGGTCAGCGCTGCGGCCGGGTTGCCCAGCACGATCTCGGTGCGCACCCGCTCCCGCGGCAGCCCGGCGGCGATGGCGTCCTCGACGCCGCGAGCAACCATCTCGGCAGCGTTGAGCTTGATCTCCTCCGGGTCGAACACCACGCCCCAGGCGCTGTTCAACACGGTGTCGTCGACGGCATGCACGACGACCAGTTCGGCGTCGCGGGCCTGCGCTTCGGCGATCCCCAATTGCAGCGCTCGGTAGGCGTCATCGGAGCCGTCGAAACCGACCAGCACTCGTGGCGATCCCTGATATGGCTTCAGCATCCAGCACCTCCGGTGGTGGCCGATACGGCCCGCCCTGAATAGGTCTGCGGTTCGATCACGACGAGCACCGGGTGTTCTCCCGGAGCCCATGGCTGCGGCAACTCCAAGCCGTCAGGAAAGGAGTCGAGGTAGCCCTGGGCACGTCCCCGCACCAGCACGCTCCAGCCGGTGGCGGTGTCCTCATCGACATCGTCGATCTCGAAGCTCACGTCCCGACCGGCGAGCAACTCGCCCATGATCGTGTCCTGACGGGTTCGAAAAGTGATGAGGTCGCCGGTGACGCAGTAGGTCACCGGGAGGATCTCCAAACCGTTGGCCGATTGCCAGCCGATCCGGCCGACAGAGCGTGCGCGCAGCAACTGGCGACATTCGTCACCAGAGAGGCGGGTGAAGTGGCCGTCGTAATCCATTGCGGCCAAATGCTACCGTCCGGCGGCCACGAATGGGGCTTTGTGCCACTTCCCGCGCATGCCGCGCCGCTGCCGATGGTCAGCGCAACCAGGTCGAGGCAGCGATGATGACCGGAATCGAGGCGATCGTGGAGATGAAGATCGCGTCGCGCGCCAAGCGGTAGCCCACCCGGTACCGGCCGGCGATGATGAAGATGTTCTGAGCGGTCGGCAGAGCGGCCAGAACAGTCACCGCCAGCACCTGCGGCATCGGGAGTCCGAAGACGACGGTAGCCAGCCCGAGCGCGATCGCCGGATGAACCAGCACCTTCGCCACCGTGACCACCGCCAACTCACGCACGTGCGGACCGCGTCCCGGCAGCGGGTCCAGCCGCAGCGAGATCCCGAAGGCGACCAGCATCGCCGGCACCGCGGTGGCACCCAGCATGGTCGCCGGCGCCCAGATGAGGTCGGGCACCTGCCAGCCCAGCAGATTCGCCGCCAGCCCGGTCAACGAGCCCAAGGTCAGCGGATTGCGGAACGGCAGGCTCACGTAGTGCGTCCAGCGATGCTCGCCGGACGCACCGCGCTGGGCGTCCAACAGGGCCAGCGCGGTCGGCTGCAGGATCACGATCTGAATCAGCAGGATCGGCGCCATCCAGGTCATATCGCCCAGCACGTACGCCGCCACCGGCAGGCCGAGGTTGCCCGCGTTGGTGTAGGCCGCGCACAGCGCACCCACGACGTCGGCCGACACGGTGCGCGGACGCAGGAACACCCGCGCCACCACCAGGTAGCCGACCCCGGTGATCACGATCGCCAGCGCGGAGACCACCAAGGTGGCGCTGAACAGATGGTGCAGGTCGGCCCGCGCCAGCAGGGTGAACAGCAGCACCGGCGAGGCGATGGTGAAGGCGAAGCGGGAGAGCACTTTGCGCGCGGCATGATCGAGCACCCGCAGGTGAGCAGCAAGCCACCCGACCGCGATCACCGTCCAGATCGTGACGTAGCCACTGAGCGCCGCTTCCACCCGCCCAGCGTAGGGGCGGACGCGCCTGGACGCTGCGCCGATCCAGCCAGTGAGGTGCCTACGATGGCCTGGTGCCGCAGCGTAATCACTTGGTTGACCTCGCCAAAGTGGCGTCGATGTTGATCGTGGTGATTTTCCATACCCTGCTGTGGCAAGTACTTCTGGTCGACGGACGGATCCAGGTGATCCCCTGGGCGCCGGGCCCGGTGCTGTGGGCGATCAGCTGGGTCTGCACCATCATTCCGGTCTTCTTCGTCGCCGGCGGCTTCGCCAATGCCGCCGTGGTGGACTCCTGGCGTCGGACCGGAACGGGGTACGCCTCCTTCATCACCGTTCGGGTGAGCCGGATGATCGGCCCGATGACGGTCTTCATGGCCATGTTCGCCACCGTTGGCACGATCGGCGCCTGGATGGGCTGGCCCTACCAGGCCGCCGCCTACAGCCGCCAGTTCGCCCAACTGCTCTGGTTCGCGGTTGTCTACCTGCTGCTGCTGGCCGCTGCCCCGCTGGCGGTGTGGCTGCACGACCGACTGAGCGGCTGGGTGATGCTGCCCCTTCTGGTCGGGGTGGTCGCGGTCGACGTGGCCGTCCGGATCACCGGCGATCAGAGCCTGCAATGGCTCAACCTGGCCTTCGTCTGGCCACTGGCCCACCAGTGGGGCATCGCCTATCACCGCGGCTGGTTCCGCACCTGGCCGACCGGCTGGGTGGTGGCCCTGCTCGCCGCCGGCGCGCTGGTGATCACCACCCTGGTCGGCTGGCTGCATTACCCGCAAGCAGCGGTCGCCTGGGCGGACGTCCCGGTCGCCAACCTGCTGCCGCCGACGTTGGCGATCACCGTCCTGGGGCTGTGCCAGACCGCGGCGCTGGCGCTGTTGGAGAAGGCGCATGTCGCCGATCGGCTCAGCGACGTCTGGCAGTACCGGGTTCAGCTCACCAACGCCATGTTGCTGTCGGCCTATCTGTGGCAGGTGCCGGTGATCGTGGTGGTGGCCGCCGCCCTGGCTGGTCTGTCGTTGCTGTTCCCCGTGGCAGCCCCGGTGTTCCTGTATCCGCTGGTGTTGGTGGCGGGGGTGCTGGTGGTGCTGGCGCTGACCGTGCCGCAGGTGGCTCGGCTGGAAATGCGGCTGAATCCCACTCCCGGTCTCGGCGATCCCGATCCACGCCGGGCCATCGCCGGCTTCGTACTTTTCGCCTCCGGCACCTGGGCGGTATGGCAGTGGGGGGCGCTGCTGCACCCGACCGCGCCAGCGGCGGGGCTGGCGTTGGCCTGGTTCTTCGCCGGCTCGTGGTTTTTGCGACATGCGACGGTGCAAACGTCGGGTTAGACTCCTCCCGCACAGCGACAAGGAGCTTCGATGGATCCGACTCAGTGGAACGCCCCGTTCCCGGTGATCGTCGCGGCCCTGTTCGTGATCGTCATGGCGCGGGCCAATGCCACTTTCTGGCTGGGACGACTCGGCTCGGCCGGGGTGCGTCGCACCAAGATGGCACACCTGATGGACTCCCCCGGCTATGTACGGGCCACCGAGCGGATCGACGCCTACGGCGCCCCGGTGATCACCTTGTCGTTCTTGACCATCGGTTTTCAGACCCTGGCCAACCTGGCCGCCGGCGCGACCGGCATGAAGCTGCGCCACTACCTGCCGGCGGTCGCCATCGGCGGTCTGGGCTGGGCGCTGCTGTACGCCACCCTCGGCACCGTCGGGGTCGACTTGTTCGCGCGGCTGTACGTCTTCTCTCCGGCACTGGCCATCGGCGGTGCCGTGCTGCTGGTGGGCGGGATCGCGTTCTACGTGGTCTACCAGTTCCGCCGCCGGGTCGGGACGCCGGACTCCCCCATCACCCCTGACGCGACCTAAGCTGAGGCCATGGCCGAGATCCGCAAGCACAACCCCGACACCGGCAACGCCATCGCGCAGGCTTTGCGCGCGGCCATGGGCGAGCCGGTCCGTCCGAACGAGCCGGGCGCACGTCCCGCGCCGAGCGCCGCGCCGACCGGGCTGCCGACCTCGACCAGTGTGGTCAACTTCTCCATCTCCACCACCCCGGCACCGGCTGCCGATGAGGACGACGACTGAGTCACACCGCAGACAGCAGAAGGGCCGGGTGAGTGTCTCACCCGGCCCTTCTGCGATGTTGATCAGCTGCAGCCGCTGGTGGCGCCACAGCCTTCGCAGATGTAGCACGAGCCGGAGCGACGCATCTTGGTGCCGCAGGTGAAGCACAGCGGGGCGTCCACGCTCATTCCGGAGATCTTCTCCAGAACCTCAGCGGTGGAGTGGGCCTCCATCGGCACCAGGGCCGGCTGGTTGGGGCCGTCCTCGTGCACCCGGACGTCGTCGCCCTCATCGTTCTTCAGCGACTCGGACTCGATCAGCGAGGCCTCGTCCTCCTCGGAGATGTACTTGCCGGTCTCCACGTAGAGCGCCCGCTCAGCGGCGGTGTGGATGCCGAGCTCGGCCCGCTCGTCGAAGGACAGGTAGTCCAGCGCCAGGCGACGGAAGATGTAGTCCATGATCGACTGCGCCATCCGGACGTCCGGGTCGTCGGTCA
>CAZLJN010000185.1:0-5194 GCA_964559815.1 uncultured Propionibacteriaceae bacterium | reverse complement strand
GCAGCTGCCCACTCCGGTGCCCAGCCCGCGTCCGACCGCGCCGTCGCCGAACACGCAGACCCTTGACCAACTCATGAACTGGCAGCCGTCGGCGCGCGATGAGTCGGAGTTCGCCGCGTACACCTGCGGCACGAAGTCCCCGACCCCGGACGTCGCTGACCAGCCGCTGATCACCTGCGACCGCGATGGCACCGCGAAGTACCTGCTCGGCCCCGTCCTGATCAGCGGAGAAGAGGTGTCTCGGGCGGTCGCCGGTGTTGCTGACAAGTCGCTGGGATGGGAAGTCAACCTGGAGTTCACGCCGAAGGGCGCTGAGCAGTTCCTCGCGGTGACGACGCATCTGAACAAGAACTACGTCGACAACCCTCAGACTGTGACCAACCGCTTCGGGGTCGTCCTCGACGGCCAGGTGGTCTCGGCGCCCGGGGTTTCCGAGGGCCCGATCGCCGGCGGCCGCGCTCGAATTTCCGGCAACTTCACCCAGAAGACCGCTAGTGATCTGGCCAACGTCCTGTCGTACGGCGCCTTGCCGCTGGCCTTCGAGATCTCCAGCGTCGACAACGTGTCGGCCAAGCTCGGCGCCGACCAGTTGCAGGCGGGCATCATCGCCGGCTTGATCGGCCTGGCTCTGGTGGTGGCCTACTCGATCCTGTACTACCGAGGCTTGGCTGTCGTGGTCACCTTGTCGCTGGCCATCGCCGGTGCGCTGGCGTGGTCACTGATGGTGCTGCTGGGTCAGGCCATCGGCTTTGCGCTGAACCTGCCTGGCATCGCCGGCGCCATCGTCGCCATCGGTGTTACTGCGGACTCATTCATCATCTACTTCGAACGAATCCGGGACGAGGTGCGCGACGGGCGCGGTCTGCGGACGGCGATCGAGACCGGCTGGATCCGGTCGCGCAAGACCATCCTGGCCGCCGACTCGGTGTCGCTGCTGTCGGCTGTGGTGCTCTACGTGCTGGCGATCGGCGCGGTCAAGGGCTTCGCCTTCACCTTGGGGTTGACCACATTGATCGACCTGGTGGTGGTGTTCTTCTTCACCAAGCCGTTGATGACGCTGCTGGGTCGCACCAAGTTCTGGGGCCAGGGCCGCCGGTTCTCCGGCTTCGAGGCCGAGCACATGGGCACCAGTTCCGCACCCCTGCACAACTCCTTGCGCAAGCCCGCGACCAGCGGAGGTAAGGCCTGATGGTTACCAAGAAAGCCGAGTTCGACGTGGTCGACCAGTCCGTGACCGACGAAGAGACCGACGTCGCACCTGTGGCGACCCGTAAGCGGGTCAGCATCGCCCACCGCCTCTACACAGGCGACGTCTCCTACGATTTCGTCGCCAAGCGCAACCGCTGGTATCTGATCTCGGCTGCCGCGGTGCTGATCTCGATCGCCGCGCTGCTGTTCAACGGCCTCAACTGGGGCATCGAGTTCCGTGGCGGCGTCGACTTCCAGGCACCGGTCGCGGTCACCGCGACCACGGTGGCCGACGTCCGTGCCGCCGTGGACGCGCTCAACATCGCCGGCCAGGACGATGTCAGCGTCACCACCGTCGGCAACAACCAGGTGAGTGTGCAGACCCAGCCCCTGGCGCCTGAGGACGTCACCAGGGTCAAGCAGGCCATCGCCACTGTGGTGGGGGTCGCGCCGGAGGGCGTCGCCTACGCCCAGATCGGTGCATCCTGGGGGCAGCAGATCACCACCCAAGCACTGATCGCCCTGGTGGTGTTCCTGGTGCTGGTGATGGGCCTGATCTGGATCTATTTCCGCGAGTTCAAGATGAGCGTCGCCGGCATCGTGGCTCTGATCCACGACTTGGTGATCACCATCGGCATCTACGCCCTGGTCGGGTTCACAGTGACCCCGGCCACCATGATCGGCATCCTGACGATCCTGGGCTACTCGCTGTACGACACGGTCGTGGTGTTCGACAAGATCCGCGAGAACACCAAGGATCTGACCAACTCTCGGTTCACCTACTCCCAGGCCGCCAACACCGCGCTCAACCAGGTGCTGGTGCGGTCGCTGAACACCACCATCATCGGCGTACTGCCGGTGGCCGCGTTGCTGTTCACCGGCTGGTTCGTGCTGGGTACCGGGCCGTTGAAGGACCTCGGCCTGGCGCTGTTCGTGGGCATGGTTGCCGGCGCCTACTCCTCGATCTTCATCGCCACCCCGCTGCTGACCCAGATGCGGGAGTCCGATGCGGACATGAAGGAGCACCGCGAGCGTCTGGCCAAGCGCCAGGTCCGCAGCACCGAGCGTGCCTCCGGGCGGGCCAAGAAGGCCACCACGGTCACGCTCGGCGACCAGACCGCTGAGGTCGCCACCCCGGGACTGGTACCGGGGGAGAAGGTCTCCGGAACGCGCCAGCAGCCCGCCAAGCAGAGCCGCAGCAGACGGAAGAGCTGAGATGGCGGCATCGGCTGAGAACCGGGCGCTGATCGCGTCCTTGATCCGCGACGTCCCCGACTTTCCCCAGCCGGGGATCGTATTCAAGGACATCACGCCGCTGCTCGGTTCTCCGGCAGGCTATGCCGCGGCCATCGCCGAACTGGCGGCTGACGCCCCCAACGGTGTGGACTACGTGGTCGGGATGGAGGCCCGCGGCTTCGTGTTCGCCGGGCCGGTCGCGCTGGCCCTGGGCGCGGGGTTCGTCCCGGTGCGCAAGCCTGGCAAGCTTCCCGGCGCCGTGTTCACCCAGTCCTACGCCTTGGAGTACGGCGAAGAGACGCTGGCCATCCATGCCGACGCCATTCCGTCCGGTGCCCGAGTGCTGATCGTCGACGATGTGCTGGCCACCGGCGGCACGATCACCGCCACGGTCGACCTGGTCCGCCGCCTCGGCGCTCAGGTCGTGGGCGTGGCGGTGCTGTTGGAACTGGGCTTCCTCGGCGGACGTGACTTGCTGGCCTCCCACGGGCTGGCCGATCCCCGTGCGGTGCTGAGCCTGTGAGCCGGTTTCCTGGGTTCCGGATGCCAGGCGGCCGCGCCGCCTGGAACGGTGTCGCCCAGGTGCGTCTTCCGGCCCGTCGGCGGACGCCGGCGCGCGAGCTGGTGTTCCGGCTGCTGCTGGCGCTGGGCCTGCTGGCCTTGCTCACCCTGATCGTCTACCTCGACCGCGACGCCTACGTCGACCACGCCACCGGCAACCCGATCGGGCTCATCGACGCGTTCTACTACGCCACGGTGACCATGACCACCACCGGCTACGGCGACATCACGCCGGTGACGCCATCGGCCCGGCTCCTCAACGCCGTGCTGGTCACCCCCATTCGAATCGCCTTCCTGGTGCTGTTGGTCGGCACTACCGTTGAAGTTCTCGCCAATGAGGGCCGCCGGGCCCTGTTGGACTCCCGTTGGAGGAAGACCTTGCGAAATCACACTGTGGTGATCGGTTACGGCACCACCGGCCAGAGCGCGGTGGCGACGCTGCGACGCGGATCGATCGACGCCGAGCGGATCGTGGTCATCGACACCGATTCGGCCGCGGTGGCGACCGCCAACGCCCATGGGTTGGCTGCCTTCGAAGGCGACGCCACCTCGCGCGATCTCCTGCGCCGGGCGGAGTTGCCCAAGGCCCGCGAGGTGATCATCGCGGTCGGACGTGACGACACCGCGATTCTGTCCACGCTGACCGTGCGGCAGTTGAACCGCGGCGCCCACCTGGTGGTGGCCGTCCGTGAGGCTGACAACGTTGCGCTGATCCGGCAGTCGGGCGCCGACGGCGTGGTCACGTCTTCGGACGCGGTCGGACGCCTGATCGGACTGTCGTCGATGAGCCCGCAGCTCGGCGAGGTGATCGAAGACCTGCTCTCGTCCGGCGACGGCCTGGAGATCCACCAGCGCCTGGTCACTGCTGCGGAGGACGGGAAGCGCGCCGTCGAGGTGCCCGGCGAGAAGGTGCTGGCGGTGATCCGCAACCGGACTCTGCGCCGGTTCTTCGACCCAGCTGCCGAGGTCCTCAAGACCGGCGACGAGATCGTCGTGATCCGGCGCGCCCCGGACGCCCACCCCCGCGGGTAGAGTGAGGGTCCACTCTCTGACCTCGGAGGCGATTGGTGTCTCAGGACGTCTACGGGCCCTACGGTAAGCCGGGCGCCGCCCCTGAGCCTTCGCGCGCCCGAGTAGCGGCCACCGACCAGCCGCGGATGCGGATGCGGCAGGTGCTGGCCCGCCTCGGTGCCCAGCGCAACCAGCCGGACGCCGTCCTCGACCCGCTGATCCGGATCGTCCACGGCCACGATCCGAAGGCCGACACCGCGCTGATCGAGCGCGCCTACCGCACCGCCGAGCACTACCACACCGGTCAGAAGCGCAAGAGCGGGGATGCCTACATCACCCATCCACTGGCGGTGGCCACCATTCTGGCCGAACTGGGGATGAGCGAGACCACGCTGTGTGCGGCGCTGCTGCACGACACGGTGGAGGACACCTCGTACACCGTTGAACAGCTGACCGCCGATTTCGGCGGCGAGATCGCCGCCATGGTCGACGGTGTCACCAAGCTGGACAAGATCCAGTACGGCGAGTCGGCCAAGGCCGAGACCATCCGCAAGATGGTGCTGGCGATGAGCAAGGACATCCGCGTCCTGGTGATCAAGCTCGCCGACCGGCTGCACAACATGCGCACTATTGGCTACCTGCGCCAGGACAAGCAGGCCGCGATCGCCCGCGACACCTTGGAGATCTTCGCCCCGCTGGCCCACCGCCTGGGCATGAACGCGATCAAGTGGGAGCTGGAGGATCTGTCCTTCGCCACACTGCAGCCCAAGGTGTACGACGAGATCGTGAAGCTGGTGGCCGCCCGCGCACCGCTGCGCGAGGACTACCTGCGACTGGTGATCGAGCAGGTGCGCACCGACCTGACCGCCGCCGGGATCAAAGCCACCGTGTACGGGCGACCCAAGCACTACTACTCGATCTACCAGAAGATGGTGGTGCGAGGACGCGACTTCGCCGACATCTACGACCTGGTCGGGCTGCGTATCCTGGTGGAGAACCAGCGCGACTGCTACGCCACCCTCGGCGCCCTGCACGCCCGCTGGAACCCGCTTCCGGGGCGGTTCAAGGACTACATCGCGATGCCGAAGTTCAACCTCTACCAGTCGTTGCACACCACCGTGCTCGGCCCGGGTGGCAAGCCGGTGGAGCTGCAGATCCGTACCCACGAGATGCACCGGCAGGCCGAGTACGGCGTCGC
>CAZLJN010000184.1:0-5198 GCA_964559815.1 uncultured Propionibacteriaceae bacterium | reverse complement strand
ACACCATGCAGGGCTTCCCGGTCGCTCAGGGCACCTCCATCGAGCTCGGCGCCGACGAGTCACAGCTGGGCAAGGACTCCGTCGCCCTTGTGACCGACGCGCTGCTTGACGCGAAGTTCGCCCGCAAGCTCGTGGTGCCCGGCAAGGAGTCGCTGGAGAACGACCTCGGCGTCGTCCTGCAGAACATCGCCGGGGGAGCATCCGTCGCCGCCGAACTGGCCACGCTGAACGGCTGACCGCCGCCACTTCGATCCTGGTTTCCCTGGCAGCCGTCAACCTCCGGGGAACCAGGATCGAAGTGCGTGACGACGCCCCGACCCTTCGACAAGCTCAGGGATCGTCAGGTGGCCGGTGAGCAGCGTCTTCCTAGCGGTCGACACGGGCTGAACCGCCTCCGGCGAGTTTGAGGATCTCGGCTTTGGTGGCCATGGTGGTGTCGCCGGGGGTGGTCATCGCCAGGGCGCCATGGGCGGCGCCGTACTCCACGGCGGTCTGCAAGCTCTCACCCGACAGCAGGCCGTAGATCAGGCCGGAGGCGAAGGAGTCACCGCCGCCGACCCGGTCGAGGATCTCCAGGTGGGGCCGCATGGTGGCCTGCACCAGGCCGCTGGCAGGCGACCAGGCGATCGCGCCCCAGTCGTTGTCCGAGGCGGTGTGGACGGTGCGCATCGTGGTCGCGATCACACCGAAGTTCGGGTAGGCCTTGCTCACCTCGTTGATCATGGCGGCGAAGGCGCCGATCTCCAGCGAGGACAGGTTTTCGTCCACCCCGGCGACCTCGAAGCCGAGCGAGGCGGTGAAGTCCTCCTCGTTGCCGATCATCACATCGACGTACTTGGCCAGCTCGCGGTTGACCTCCTGGGCCTTGGCCTGGCCGCCGATCGACTTCCACAGGCTGGGGCGGTAGTTGAGGTCGTAGGAGACGATCGTGCCGTGCCGCTTGGCCGCCTGCAGCGCCGCCAGCGCGGTTTCGGCGGCGGTCTCGCTGAGTGCTGCGTAGATGCCGCCGGTGTGCAGCCAGCGGGCGCCCAGGGTACCGAACAGGTGATCCCAGTCCACGTCGCCGGGAGCCAGCTGGGAGATCGCGGTGAGGCCCCGGTCGGAGACCCCGACCGCGCCGCGCACCCCGAAGCCGCGCTCGGTGAAGTTCAGTCCGTTGCGCACCGTCCGTCCGACCCCGTCGCCGGCCGCCCAGCTGATCAGCGGGTCGACCCCGCCGGTGAGGATGCAGTCCTCCACCAGCCGGCCGACCGGGTTGTCCACCAGTGCGGTCACCACGCCGGTGCGCAGCCCGAAGGCCTTCCGCAGGCCGCGGGACACGTTGTACTCGCCGCCGCCCTCCCAGACCCGGAAGTTGCGGGTGGTGTGGATCCGCTCTTCACCGGGGTCGAGCCGCAGCATCACCTCGCCCAGCGAAACCTGGTCGTACCGGCACGTGTCTGCGGGACGGAGTTCGATGACGCTCATGACGGGTGAGGCCTCCTCATTGGGGTCTGTGGAAAAGGGCATTTCCAAGGGCGATTCTACCGATCCGGAAGCAGGTCCTGGGGTTTGCTCAGACCCTGCGTCCGCCGTTCGGGCAACCGTCCATGCCGCGCTATGTATGGACCGGCCGTATGGTGCGCGGACGAGTGTTCCACGGGCGACGAATACACTGGCCGGCGTGCGTAGCGTGGTGATCCTCGGCAGTACCGGGTCGATCGGAACCCAGGCGGTCGAGGTGATCCGGCAGCGGCCTGGTCAGTTCGGCGTCGTGGGGCTCTCGGCCGGTGGTTCCTCGGTCGAGCTTCTGGTGCAGCAGGCGCGCGAACTCGGCCCCAGGATGGTCGCGGTGAGCGACCCCGAAGCGGCTGAGCGCATCCGTGCCGAGTTGCCCGGGGTGGAGATCTGGACGGGTCCGGACGCCTCCACCCGGCTGGCGGCGATCGAGGCGGACGTGGTGCTGAACGCGATCACCGGCGCGGCCGGTCTGGAACCCACCCTGGCCACGCTCAGGGCGGGCACCACGCTCGCGCTGGCGAACAAGGAGTCGTTGGTGATCGGCGGCCGGCTGGTCACCGAGGCCGCCGCCCCCGGGCAGATCGTCGCGGTCGACTCCGAGCACTCCGCCTTCGCCCAGTCCCTGCGCGCCGGACGGGCGGACGAGGTTCGCCGGCTCATCCTGACCGCCTCCGGAGGGCCGTTCCGCGGCCGGACCCGGGCCGAGCTCGCCGCCGTCACGCCCGATCAGGCGATGGCCCACCCGACCTGGGCGATGGGCCGGGTGATCACCATCAACTCGGCCACGCTGGTCAACAAGGGCCTCGAGCTGCTGGAAGCCGGTCTGCTCTACGACGTGCCGCTCGAGGCGATCCAGGTGGTCGTCCATCCGCAGTCGGTGGTCCATTCGATGGTGGAATTCTGCGACGGCTCGACGATCGCCCAGTGCTCGCCGCCCGACATGAAGCTGCCGATCGCGCTCGGCCTGGCCTGGCCCGACCGGGTGCCGGACGCGGCCGCCGCCTGCGACTGGACGCAGGCCACCGCCTGGACCTTCGAGCCGCTGGACGACGCGGCCTTCCCGGCCGTCGAACTCGCCCGCCGGGTGGGACTCACCGGCGGGATCGCCCCGGCCGTCTACAACGCGGCCAACGAGGTGGCGGTGGACGCCTTCTGCGAGGGCCGGTTGAGCTTCCGTGGCATCGTGGACGTGGTCGCCTGGTGCGTCGACCAGTTGAACGAGCAGCCCCCGGAGGTGGGGGAGTTCTCGGTGGCCGCCGTGCTGGCCGCCGACGCCTGGGCGCGCATCACCGCGGCCGCACGGATCGCTGAAGGAGAGACCACGTGGAACTGCTGATCACCATTGGCTTCGGGATCATCTTCTTCGCGCTGATCATGGTCTCGGTGGCGCTGCACGAGGTGGGCCACATGGTGCCGGCCAAGCGGTTCGGCGTCCGGGTACCGCAGTACATGGTCGGCTTCGGCCCCACGCTGTGGTCGGTCAAGCGGGGTGAGACCGAGTACGGCATCAAGGGCTTCCCGCTCGGCGGCTACGTCCGGCTGTTGGGCATGTACCCGCCCGGCTCCAAGCGGGAGGGCAAAGCCGGCCGGGTTGCCGAACTGGCCGACGCGGCCCGCGCCCAGGAATGGTCCGAGATCACTGGCCAGGATGTCGCCGACGGACGGCTGTTCTACCAGAAGAAGACCTGGCAGAAGCTGGTCGTGATGTTCGGCGGCCCGTTCATGAACATCCTGATCGCGTTCGGGCTGTTCTGGGGGATCACGGCTCTGTACGGCGTCAACCGGGCTCAGACCACGATCTACCACGTCTCGCAGTGCATCATCACCGACGGCACCCAGCGTGACTGCGAGCCCGGTGACCCGCCGACTCCGGCCGCCCAGGCGGGGCTGCTGGCCGGTGACAAGGTGATCGAGTTCAACGGCCACCCCATCACCAGCTATGACCAGCTCAGCGGGCTGATCCGGGCCAATCTTGGCGGTGAGGCTCGGATCGCCGTCGAGCGGGCCGGGGAGCGCGTCGACCTCAGGCCGGTCAACACGGTGATCACCGGTGTGCGCGACACCTGGGATCCCTCCCGCATCGTCCCGGCCGGCTTCCTCGGCGTCTCGCCGGAATTCGTCCTGGTCCAGGGCGGCCCCCTCGACGCGCTTTCCGATATGGCGACGCTGTCGGGACAGAGCGTGGTGGCGCTCGCGCAGTTGCCGGTGAAGGTATGGAACCTGACCGTCGATCTGGTCACCGGTCAGCCGCGGGACATCTACGGCCCGATCAGCATCCTGGGTGCCAGCCAGGTGGCCGGTCAGGTCATCGCCCAGGACGGCATGAGCTGGCAGGCCCGGGCCGTCACCTTCGCCTCCCTGCTGGGTTCGATCAACCTGTTCCTGGCGATCTTCAACCTGGTGCCGCTGCCGCCGCTGGACGGCGGACACATGCTGGGCGCGGTCTGGGAATGGCTGCGCCGCCAGGGTGCCAGGTTGCGGGGACGCCCCGACCCCGGACCGGTCGACACCGCCAAGCTCCTGCCGATCGCCTACGCGGTGGGTGGCCTGCTGCTGCTGAGCGGCATCGTGCTGATCCTGGCCGACATCATCAGCCCGCTGCAGCTGTTCTGACCGACTGCCCGGGCTCGGGGATCGCTCCCGGAGGTCGGGCGAAGGTAGGCTGGCCCGCGGACCGAACCCGCGCGGTCGCGCGACGAATGAGGAGTACATGACCGTCAACCTGGGGATGCCCGCGGTGCCGCCGCCCGTGCTGGCGCCGCGCCGTCCGACCCGGCAGATCAGGGTGGGCAAGGTGGCCGTCGGCGGCGACGCGCCGATCTCGGTGCAGTCGATGACCACCACCAAGACCACTGACATCAACGGCACGCTGCAGCAGATCGCCGAGCTCACCGCCACCGGCTGCGACATCGTCCGGGTGGCGGTGCCCAGCCAGGACGACGCCGACGTGCTGCACATCATCGCCAAGAAGAGCCAGATCCCGGTGATCGCCGACATCCACTTCCAGCCGAAGTACGTCTACGCGGCGATCGACGCCGGCTGCGCCGCTGTCCGGGTCAATCCGGGCAACATCCGTGCCTTCGACGACCAGGTCAAGCAGATCGCGGCCGCCGCCTCCGATGCGGGTGTGTCGATCCGGATCGGGGTCAACGCGGGCTCACTGGACAAGCGGCTGCTGGCCAAGTACGGCGCGCCGACCCCCGAGGCACTGGTCGAGTCGGCGCTCTGGGAGGCCAGCCTGTTCGAGGAGCACGGCTTCCGCGACTTCAAGATCTCGGTCAAGCACCACGATCCGGTCGTGATGGTGCGCGCCTACGAACAGCTTTCCGAAGCCTGCGACTACCCGCTGCACCTCGGCGTCACCGAGGCCGGGCCGGCCTTCCAGGGCACCATCAAGAGTTCCGTGGCCTTCGGCGCCCTGCTGGCGAAGGGGATCGGCGACACCATCCGGGTCTCGCTCTCCGCCCCGCCGGCCGAAGAGGTGAAGGTCGGGATCAAGATCCTGGAGTCGCTGAACCTGCGTCCCCGGCACCTGGAGATCGTCTCCTGCCCGTCCTGCGGTCGCGCGCAGGTGGACGTCTACAAGCTCGCGGACGAGGTCACCGCCGGACTGGAGGGCATGGAGGTGCCGCTGCGGGTCGCGGTGATGGGCTGCGTCGTGAACGGGCCGGGCGAGGCGCGCGAGGCCGATCTCGGCG
>CAZLJN010000183.1:0-5206 GCA_964559815.1 uncultured Propionibacteriaceae bacterium | reverse complement strand
GCAGCTGCTGACCGGTTTGGCCGCGGGCGTAGAAGGTGCGCTGCACCTGGACGCCACCGAAGGAGCGAGTGTCCAGCAGGCCGCCGTATTCGCGAGCGAACGGCACGCCCTGGGCCACACACTGATCGATGATGTTGGCGCTGATCTCGGCCAGTCGGTAGACGTTGGTCTCCCGAGCGCGGTAGTCGCCGCCCTTCACCGTGTCGTAGAAGAGCCGGTAGACCGAGTCGTTGTCGTTGCGGTAGTTCTTGGCCGCGTTGATGCCGCCCTGAGCCGCGATCGAATGAGCCCGGCGCGGGGTGTCCTGGTAGCAGAAGTTCAGGACGTTGTAGCCAGCCTCACCGAGGGAGGCGGCCGCAGCACCACCGGCCAGGCCGGTGCCCACGATGATCACGGTCAGCTTGCGGCGGTTGGCCGGGTTGACCAGCTTGGCGCTGAACTTGCGCTGCGACCACTTCTTCTCGATCGGGCCGGCCGGCGCCTTGGTGTCAGCGATTTCAGCACCGACGGAGAAGTAGTCGGTGACCGCGGCGGTCTTGGAAGTCGTAGCCATCAGTGAATCCATCCGACGAGAACGGCCACCGGCGCAAAGATGAAGCCGATGTAGAGCAGGATCGCGATCGCCCAGGCGCACGCATTGAGCACACGGAAGGCCTTCGGGCTGGTGTTCGCGCCGAGCGTCGCAAAGGCGCTCCAGAACCCATGACGAAGGTGCATCGCAACCGTCAGCATCCAGATCGCGTACAGCGCGACCATCCACCACTGCTGGAACTCACCGACGAACATCTTGTACGGCGAGTGCGCATAGGTGGCGCCAAAGGATCCCGCGGTCAGCGCCGAGTGCACGGTGAACTGAGCCAGGTGGAAGATCAGCACGCCGGCCAGGATCACGCCACCCCACCGCATGGTGCGGGCGGAGTAGGTCTGGGCCAGGGCCTTGCGCGCCTTGTACGTCGACGGGGTCGCCGCCTTGGCCCGCATCCACAGGGTCAGCGCGGAGTAGATGTGCAGAACCACTGCCAGCACCAGCACCACCCGGAAAACCCAGATGAAGGCGCCCGCGGGCAGGATCGGGTAGAGGATGCCACCATCGGGAGTCTCGCCCTTGAGCCACCCTGCGTAGTGGTTGAAGGCCTCCTCCCCGAGGAACATCTTGAAGTTGCCAAACATGTGCATCAGTAGGAACGCGATCAGCAGCAAGCCGGTGACGGCCATCAAGGCCTTCAACGCGACTGATGATCGAACAGCCCCCTGATGAGGGGTAAGGGTCGTAGTCGCCACGAGCCACACCCTAACTAGTCCTGACGCCTGTGGCGCACATGGGCAGACATTGCCCATAACAATGTCTCAGGATGTGGACTTAGCTGCTCCGACTAGGAAATACGGAGCTATTCAGCAAGCTCAGCGTTACCTAATTCGGCCGCTTTCAGCAGATCGGGACGTCGTTCGGCCGTGATTCGTCGGGCCTGCTCGGCACGCCACCGAGCCACTTCCCCGTGGTGGCCGCTCAGCAACACCGGGGGGACGTCCAGCCCGCGCCAGCTCGCCGGCTTGGTGTAGACCGGGTACTCCAACAGCCCGGCCAGCTCCTCGCCGTGGGACTCCTCCACCAGCGACTCGGGATTTCCCAACACCCCCGGAAGCAGCCGGACGACCGCCTCGGTGATCGCCAGCGCGGCCACCTCGCCACCATTGAGGACGTAGTCGCCCAGGCTGAGCTCGCGAACGTCCATCCGGGTGCGGGCGTGATCCATCACCCGGGCATCGATGCCCTCGTAGCGGCCGCAGGCGAACATCAGCCAATCGGCTCCCGCCAGCTCCGCCGCGATCGGCTGGGTGAACGGCTGCCCGGAAGGGGTCGGCACGATCAACACCGGACGCGGGCCATCGGCCGGCACGAGGGCGTCCAGGGCCTCCCCCCAGGGCTCGGGCTTCATCACCATGCCGGCGCCGCCGCCGTAGGGGGTGTCATCGACAGTGCGATGACGATCGTGGGTCCAGTCGCGCAGGTCGTGGATGCCCACCTCCAGCAGACCCCCGGTCACCGCCTTGCCCACCAGGGACAACTCCAGGGCGGCGAAGTAGTCGGGGAAGATGCTGATCAGATCAATCCTCATCGGCCACCTCGCTGAGCAGACCCGGAATCGGTCGCACCACCAGACGCCTGGCCGCCGGATCGACCTCGGGGACCAACTCGGTGACGAACGGCACCAGCCACTCGCCGGCGTCGTTGCGGACGGTCAGCAGATCCTGCGTCGGATGATGATCCACCGCCGTCACTGTGCCCAGCGGCGCACCCTGCGGATCGACCACGGCCATCCCGATCAACGTGGCGTCGTGGTACTCATCGGTGTCCAGTTCGTCGTCGTCGGCGTCGGCCCACAGCTCCACCCCACGCAGGGCCTCGGCGGCGGAACGATCCGTCACTCCGGCCAGCGCCACCACCAGGCGACCCTGGGTCCACGACGACCCGGTGACCTTGACCGGACGAGAATCGATCAGCACCTGGCAACCCGCAGCGAAGCGCTCCTCGATCCGGTCGGTGCGCGGACGCACGGTCACCTCGCCCCGCAACCCGTGCGGACGTCCGACCGTGCCGATGATCACCTGATGATTCATCGTTCCTTCCTGCACCTCACCAGAAAACACGACCGCCCCGCCGCGGTCAGGCAGGCGGGGCGTCGCAGTAATGACAACGACAGACTCAGCGGCGGCGGGCCCGGCGATCCACATCGACGAAGTCGATGCGCACCTGCTCGCGTCCGGCCAGGGCAGCGACCACGGTGCGCAGCGCGCTCGCGGTCCGGCCCTGACGGCCGATCACCTTGCCGATGTCTTCGGGATGCACCCGCACCTCAAGGGTGCGAACGCGGCCACGTTCGTACTCACGCACCCGCACATCGTCGGGGTTGGGCACCAGTCCGCGGACCAGATGCTCCAGTGCGTCGGTGAGCATGCTCAGGCCTCTTCGGTCGCTTCGGCCTCAACCGCGGCCGGAGCATCCTCAGCCACGACCTCGGCGGCTTCGTCGTCGGCCTTCTTGCCCTTCTTCGACTTCGAGATGGCCGAAGCGGCCGGCTCGTCGTCGGCCTCGGCCAGAGCCGCGTTGAAGATCGCGACCTTGTCCTTCGGCGCGGGCTGCGGGTCGACACCGGACGGGATGCTGGTGTCGCCGGTGAACGTCTGCCAGTCACCGGTGCGCTTGAAGATGGCGACAACGGCCTCGGTGGGCTGAGCGCCAACGCCCAGCCAGTACTGAGCGCGTTCGGAATTGACGCGGATCACCGACGGGTCGTTCTTCGGGTGGTAGAGCCCGATCTCCTCGATCGCCCGGCCGTCCCGCTTGGTGCGGGAATCCATGACGACGATGCGGTAGTGGGGCGAGCGGATCTTGCCGAGCCGCTTCAGTCGGATTTTGACAGCCACGGGTGTGGTTTCTCCTGTAGGAACTTGGACCGATGACGCCACCGGCCCGGATGGGTGGTTCCGCTCATCGATGTGGGGCAACGATTAACGAATCCGGATGAATCAGATGCGCGGCAGGCGTGAGAGGGCGCTACCGGCACAGATGCGCACGCCATTCTGCCAGAGCCGACCGGATAGACGCCAATGCGCGGCGCCGGCACCGTCCCACGCAGCGCGGGACGTCGTTCGGCGAGGAGCGCGAGACTCGGTTAGCCTGCCCCTCATGACCACCTCCGGGCAAGGCCGGGCCGGCAGCGGGCTGCTGCCGTGGCAGGTCCTGCGCCTGCTCGGGCCCGCCTTCGTGGCCAGCGTCGCCTACGTCGACCCGGGCAATGTCGCCGCCAACCTCAGCGCCGGCGGACGCTACGGCTACCACCTGGTCTGGGTTCTGGCCGCGGCGTCCCTGATGGCCATGCTGATCCAGTTCCAATCAGCCAAGCTCGGCCTGGTCAGCGGACGCACCTTGCCGCAGGTGATGACCGAACGCTTCGCCCGCTCACGCCTGCACACCCCGCTCACGTGGGGCTACGGGCTGCAGGCGTTCGTGATCGCCATCGCCACCGACATCGCCGAGGTGGTCGGCGGTGCGCTCGGCCTGACCCTGCTGTTCGGGACCCCGCTGTGGCTGGGCGGGGTCATCGTCGGCCTGGTCTCGTTGGCGTTGCTGGCCGGGCTGCGGAACCGCGGCGAACGCGCCTTCGAGTTCGGCGTGGGCGCGTTGCTGACCGTGGTCGCGGCCGGCTTCATCGGCACCTTGTTCTTTCAGCCACCCGATTGGACAGCCACGGTGGCCGGCCTGGTGCCGGGGGTGCCCGATCGCGCTGCCTGGCCGTTGATCGCGGCGATGCTCGGCGCCACCGTGATGCCCCACGCGATCTACCTGCATTCGGGCTTGGCCATCGACCGGTTCCGCCCCGAAGGCACACTGCCGGCGGTCGGGCTGACACGGCTGCTGCGCGTCCAACGGATCGACGTGGTGCTGGCCCTGGTGGTGTCAGGCTCGGTCAACATCGCCATGCTGCTGCTCGGTGCCACCATTCTGAGTGGCACGGGTGAGGCCACCATCGAGTCCGCCCACGCCGGCCTGACCGGAGCCCTCGGCCCCGTGGCGGCCGCGGTGTTCGCCATCGGGCTGCTGGCCTCCGGCATCGGTTCAGCAGTGGTCGGCACCCACGCCGGGTCGCGGATCCTGAAGGACATGCGGCTGTGGCAGGTGTCTCCCCTGCTCCGTCGGACGCTGACGATCGCCCCGGCGGTGGTGCTGCTGCTCGCGGGCGCCCCGCCGACCTCGGTGCTGATCTGGAGCCAGGTCGTGCTGAGTTTCGGGATCGCCTTCGCCGCGATTCCGCTGGCCGTGGTCACCGCGGACCGGGCCCTGATGGGCGACTACGCCGACCGTGGCTGGCAGCGGTTGCTGAACTGGACGGTGGTCGCGCTGGTCGTGGCGCTGAACATCGCCACATTGTGGTGGGCGGCGTTCGGCGGCTGAGGCGTCAGCCGCGCACCACCCGGCCGCGCAAGATCACCAGCCGCGGGTGCGCCACCACCGACAGCTCCCGACGGGGATCGGTGTCGAAGACCACCAGATCGGCCCAGGCGCCCTCGACCAGCGGCGGCGCCCCTAGCCAGTCCCGCGCCCGCCAGGAGGCCGCACCGAGTGCGAACTCGGCACCGCCGAGCTGAGCCAGCAGCTCGACCTCCTCGGCGATCAGACCATGCGAAATCGTGCCGCCGGCATCGG
>CAZLJN010000182.1:0-5225 GCA_964559815.1 uncultured Propionibacteriaceae bacterium | reverse complement strand
ATCGCACCCCATCCACCAAACATCCATTCGACAATGATGTGGAAGGAACCATTCCATGGCTGACAAGTACATTCTCGCCATCGACCAGGGCACTACGAGCTCCCGGGCGATCGTCTTCAACCACGAGGGACGGATCGTCTCAGTGGGTCAGAAGGAACACGAGCAGATTTTCCCCCGCGCCGGTTGGGTTGAGCACAACCCGATCGAGGTGTGGGACGCCGTCCGTGAGGTCGTCGCCGAGGCTCTGGCCAAGGCGAGCCTGAACAAGGACAACATCCAGGCCGTTGGCATCACCAACCAGCGCGAGACCACGGTGGTCTGGAACAAGGAGACCGGCCAGCCGGTCTACAACGCGATCGTGTGGCAGGACACCCGTACCGCCAAGATCGTCGACGAGCTCGGCGGTGGCGATCAGGACAAGTACAAGAGCCGTGTGGGTCTGCCCCTGGCCACCTACTTCTCCGGCCCCAAGGTGAAGTGGATCCTGGACAACGTCGACGGCGCCCGCGCCGACGCCGAGGCCGGCAAGCTACTCATGGGCAACATGGACACCTGGCTGATCTGGAACCTGACCGGTGGAGTCGACGGCGGCGTGCACGTGACCGACGTGACCAACGCGTCCCGCACCATGCTGATGGACCTGGCCAGCCTGAGCTGGGACGCCTCGATCGCTGCCGACATGACCATTCCGATGAGCATGCTGCCCGCGATCAAGTCCTCCGCTGAGGTCTACGGCTACGGCCGTGAGCAGGGCCTGCTCGGTGGCGTCCCGATCGCCGGCGACCTCGGCGACCAGCAGGCGGCCACCTTCGGCCAGGCCTGCTTCGAGGTCGGCATGGCTAAGAACACCTACGGAACGGGCAACTTCATGCTGATGAACACCGGCACCTCGCCGGTCCCCAGCAAGAACGGCCTGCTGACCACCGTCTGCTACAAGATCGGTGACAAGCCCGCGGTGTACGCCCTTGAGGGTTCGATCGCAGTGACCGGTTCGCTGGTGCAGTGGCTGCGCGACAACCTGAAGATGTTCTCCTCGGCGCCCGAGGTCGAAGAGCTGGCCAAGACCGTTGACGACAACGGTGGGGTCTACTTCGTCCCGGCGTTCTCCGGCCTGTTCGCTCCGTACTGGCGTTCCGACGCCCGTGGCGCGATCGTCGGCCTCACCCGGTTCGTCAACCGTGGCCACATCGCCCGCGCCGTCCTGGAGGCCACCGCCTACCAGACCCGCGAGGTGCTGGACGCCATGAACGCCGACTCCGGAGTGAACCTGACCGAACTCAAGGTGGACGGCGGCATGATCGCCAACGACACCTTGATGCAGTTCCAGGCCAACCAGCTGGGCGTGCCGGTGGTGCGTCCGGTCGTCGCTGAGACCACTGCGCTGGGTGCCGCCTACGCCGCTGGCATTGCCACCGGTTACTGGCAGGGCGAGCAGGACGTCATCAACAACTGGGCAGAGGACAAGCGTTGGACTCCGACTGCGGAGCAGGACGAGCGCAACCGCCTCTACCGGAACTGGAAGAAGGCCGTGACCCGGACCTTCGACTGGGTGGACGAGGACGTCGTCGAGTGACGATCTGATCGACCAAGGAGCCGTCGGGGAAACCCGGCGGCTCCTTCCATTTCCCGCACCTCCGCGGTGCTGGTTGAGCAGCGTGCGGAGCGAGTGTGTCGGAACCTGCGGTGGTTGAGTCGCTGTGGTTTCGACAGGCTCAACCAACGGCGGGGATGGGCTCAACCAGCGGCGGTCCTTAGCTGCCGAGGACCTCGATCTCGGCAATGCCGCCTTGGTACTTGCCGTTGCCCACCGGCGGCAGACCGGTGAAGTAGACCAGCAGGTAGCGGGTGTTCTCAGTGCCCATGTTGAAGGTGGCCAGATCGCCGGCGTTGGTCACCGAGGTGACGACCCGCCAATCCGCGACCGTCTTGGACGCTCCCGCCGAGGCGCTCTTGGGCACCCGGACGTCGATGTCGCTGCCCTGGCCGGTGAGGTGCACGGTGACGTTCTTCACCGTGTGCACCGCGCCGAGATCGAGCAGCAGGCCGACGCCGGGCTTGGCCTTGAACTTGGCCGTCCGGTAGGTGTCGGTGGTCCAAGCGGTGGCCAGGTTGCCGTCGACAGCCAGCGCGGCGCCGGCGGAGTTCTCCCCGCCACTGCCGCCGTCGCCCTTGGGGTCGAAGTCGTCGACCTTCGCCACCGCCACCAGCGGAGAGATCGCCGCCTGGGTGGCCTGCACGGTGACGATCGCCGCAGCCACCAACCCGACCACGCTGACCAGCGCGGAGGTCAGCAGCAGCAAGGGGATGTTCCGCGGCCCGTGGGGCGGGTTTCCCGGCGGCGGGATCGGGGTGAAGCTGTCACTGCGGGACAGCGCGGCGTCGACGAAAGGCTCCTCGTCGTCCTCTACGGGCGGGGCTTCCACCTCGTCGGCGCTCACCCGCGACGTGACGAAGGTGTGGCTGGTCGCCGGAGTCGGGATCGGGGGCGACTGCAGCGAGCCGACTTCGGATTCCTCGGACGCTCCCAGCCGCGTCCGCAGCCCGCCGGACGCGTCGGCCGGGCCCAGAATGCTGGAGAGCTCGGCGGCCACGGCCGCCGCGGTGAACAGCCGTGAGGCATGCCCGCGGGGATTGCCGGATCGGATCCGCTCGATCACCAGATCAAGCGCCGGGGCCACGCCGCCGCGCACCCGACTGGGCGGCACTGCGCGGCCACGCTCGATCGGAGCGGCTGGTAGCCCGAACCGCTCACCACGCGGCCAGTGCGCCACCAGGCAGGCGTACAGCAGATCGCCCAGGGCTTGAACGTCGGTGGCGGTGCTGACCGAGGCCGGGGTGCCGTCGGAGTGCATCGCCGCATCGGTCTCGAAGCCCAGGATCTTCACATTGCCGTTGGCGGTGATCAGCACCGTGGCCGGGCTCAAGTGCTGGTGGAAGTGCCCTTGGGTGTGCACCGCGACCAGGGCGTCGCTGACCTCACGCACCACCCAGGCGGTCTCCACCGAGGTCAGCGGGCCGTCGCGCAGCAGCTTCTCCAGGCTCTGGCCGGGTTCGTATTCGTAGACCAGGTAGGCGTTGACGCCGTCGGCGGCCTCCACCACGTCGAGGACCCGCAGGAAGCGGGAGTCGGTGGCCACCGCCGCCGAGCGGGCGGCGGTGAGGATCCGCGCGGTGCGGGGGTCGTCGTTGGCCAGCAGATGCACCAGCACCGGACGTCCGAGCACCGGATCGTGGGCCCGCCAGGTCTGGATGCCCTCGTTGACCGCTAGTTGCTCGGCCAGCTCGTAGCGATCGGCCAGCACCAGCCCGGCGACCGCGCCGGTGTCGGGCTCGGGGTAGTCCAGCGGATCAGCGGCCCGCACCGGGACGAACACTCCGGTCCCGTCGGGATCGAGATTGGGAGTGTCGGTGTCCTCGCCGGAGACGTTCTCCGATTCCTCGACGATGGTCTCGGCCGCATCGGCGTCCCCGTCGTCGACCTTGCGCCGCCGCAGCACGTCCAGCAGGGACGCGGCCTCGGGAATGCCCATCCGCTTGGCGGCGAAGAAGAACACCAGGACGGCCGCCGCCATCGCCAGCGCGAACCCGAGCAGCCGCAGCAGCGCGCTGGCGTTGCTGGAGAACAGCCAGGTGATCAGCCACGCCAACGCCACCGCGGCCACGGTGGGCACGGCCAGGCGAGCCAGATGCCGCAGCACGGCCATGCCGTCGAGTTCGGGAAGCCGGCGCCGCAACGCCTGATGGGTGATGAACGCCCCGATCAGATAGGACACCGAGTAGGCCAGCGCCAGGCGTGCGGCGACGGTGGCCGGATCGTCCCACGGCACCACGAACGCCACCGCGAGGGCGGCATTGGCGCCACTGATCCAGATCTGCAGAAAGAACGGGGTCTTGGTGTTGTCCAGGGCATAGAAGGCGCGCAGGTACAGGTACTGGATGGTGAACGGCACCAGGCCGACACCGAAAGCCATCAGCGCCCAGGAGACCAGGTGATAGTCGCCGGCGCCCACACCGTTGCCGTAGGGCACCCGAGCGATCGGATCAGCCAACGCGATGAACGCCACCGATGCCGGCAGCAGGAAGGTCAGCGCCAACCGGATCGCCCGGACGGTCTCGGCCGCCACCTGCCCCAGCCGTCCCTCCTGCGCTGCCGCGGACGCCGAAGGCAGCATCGCGGTGGCCAAGGAGACGGTGATCAGCGAATGCGGCAGCACCCAGATCAGGTAGGCGTTGCCATAGGCGTTGACGCCGCCGCCCAAGCCCTCAGCGGTGGGCAGGCCACCGGAGGCCAGATTGGTGACCACGACCTGGGCCAATGACGTCAGGGCGACATAGCCGACCATCCACTTGGCCACATGGAAGGTCTGTCCCAGGCCGGTGCCCTTCAAGTCGAACCGCGGACGGTAGCTGAAGCCGGCCAGCTTCAGGTAGGGAATCAGGATCAACGTCTGGGCGACGATGCCCAGGGTGGAACCGATGCCGAGCATCCACACCTGCTGATCGGTGAACGCCTGGCCGCGGCTGGTCTGGGTGCCCCAGACGGCCAGGTAGATGCCCAAGGTGGCGATGGACACGATGTTGTTCAGGATCGGCGCCCACATCATCGGGCCGTACTTCTCCCGGGCGTTGAGCACCTGCCCGATCAGGAAGAACACCCCGTAGAAGAAGATCTGCGGCATAGTCAGGAAGCTCATCAGCAACAGCGAACGCCACTGCTCGGCCATTTCGACGCTGCGCCAGACGTCCTTGGTGTAGATGCTCATCACCAGCGGCGCACCCACGGTGAACACCACGGTGAGCGCGCCCAGGACGATCACCAGCCCGGTCATGATCCGATCGACGAAGGCCTTGCCGCCGTCGGCGTCCTGCTTGACCGCGCGAATGATCTGCGGCACCAGGACGTTGTTGAGGGTGCCGCCGGCCAGCAGCAGGTACAGCGAGCTCGGCACGGTGAGGGCCAGGTTCAGCACATTGGCGCGCAGGGTCGCGTTGCCCAGGATGAAGGCGATCATCACCGCCCGCACCAACCCGAGGACCCGCGAGATCGCGGTGCCCGACGCCATCAGCGCGGTCGCGGTCAGCAACCGCCGACGGCTGCCGCGCCCCTCAGTGGACGGAGTCTGCTCCTGGGGTGAGACAGCGAGTTCGCTCATGGCTCCTCAGTGGGCTCAGTGGACGCGGTCGGCCCGGGCGTTGCCGGCTCGGGCTGGGCGGGGGTGGAGGAA
>CAZLJN010000181.1:0-5230 GCA_964559815.1 uncultured Propionibacteriaceae bacterium | reverse complement strand
GGTAGAACAGCTGCTCGTCGTCGAAGCGTCCGGTCGTCGAGGAGTGGCCGGCGCCTTCGATCTCACCGGTCTCGATCTCCAGGTTCGGCACCGAATCGGCCCGGCACCCGTCGGTGAGCACCAGGTTCTTGTTGGTCTCATACGTGGTGATGCCCTCGGCCACCTTGCGGATCAGCACGTCGCCCACCCATACCGAGTGCGCATCCTCGCCCTGCAGCGCGCCGCGGTAATCGACGTGGCTGACCGTATGCGGCGCATTGTGGTCGACGAACATCCGGTGCTCGATGTGCTGGCCGGCATTCACGAAGTAGACCCCGAACTGCTCCAGCGATCCACCGGGTCCGGCGAAGCGTGCGGTCTCGGCCAGTCGGATCACGTCGCCGCCGAGGCTGGCAGTGACCGTGCGGACCTGGGCGTCGCGACCCACCGACACCGCGTGATGGCCGCCGTGGACGGCGTCGGAGCCCCAGTCGGCGATGGTGACGAAGGTGACCTTGGCGCCGTCACCGACGACCAGGTCGGTCTTGTCGGCGAAGGTGGCACTGCCCTGGTAGCGGATCACGATCGTGGCCACCGCGAAAGCCCCCACGGTGATCACCAGATGCTCGGCGACGTCGCCACCGAGCCCCGTCCCAGTGAGCACGATGGGCTCACTGAGCTCGACATTGGCGCCGATCGCCAGCTCCACTCCCCCGGCCGAGTTCCGCGCAGCCAGCGCAGAGATCCGGTCGATGGGCGCTTCGACGGCCAGCTCCTTGGCCCGGGCAGCGCTGATCGGCTTGATGGTGACCCCGTCAGGCAGGACGTTGTTCCACTCCAGCCCGGCGCCGATCCGCTCGGCGTCCGACAGCAGCGCGCCGAGGCGGCGCAGCGGGGTGAAGCGCCACACCTCCTCGCGTCCGGTCGGCATCGGGTGGTCGGTCAACTCCCACGACGGGGTCGGATGCAGATGGGAGACGACAGCCTCCACCGCTTCGGCCACATTAGGCACAGCAGTCACGTGTGATTCCCTCTCCAGGCAGCCGCAGGCGTCAGCCCACGGCCCCTTCCATCTGCAGTTCGATCAACCGGTTGAGCTCCAGGGCGTACTCCATCGGCAGTTCGCGGGCGATCGGCTCGACGAAACCGCGCACGATCATCGCCATCGCCTCGTCCTCGCCCATGCCCCGGCTCATCAGGTAGAACAGCTGATCCTCGCTGACCTTCGACACCGTGGCCTCGTGCGCCATCGACACGTCGTCGGTGCGGACGTCCACGTAGGGGTAGGTGTCGGAACGGGAGATGGTGTCGACCAGCAGAGCGTCGCACTTCACCGAACTCGCCGAGTGGTGGGCGCCTTCGGTGACCTGCACCAGGCCGCGGTAGGACGACCGTCCGCCCGAGCGGGCCACAGACTTGGAGATGATCGAGCTGGACGTGTACGGCGCGGCGTGGACCATCTTCGAGCCGGCGTCCTGGTGCTGGCCTTCACCGGCGAACGCGATGCTCAGGGTCTCGCCGCGGGCGTGCTCGCCCATCAGATACACCGCCGGGTACTTCATGGTCACCTTCGAGCCGATGTTGCCGTCGACCCACTCCATGGTGCCGCCGGCCTCGACCGTGGTGCGCTTGGTGACCAGGTTGTACACATTGGTCGACCAGTTCTGGATGGTGGTGTAGCGAACGCGGGCGTTCTTCTTCACCACGATCTCGACCACCGCGGAGTGCAGCGAATCGGAGGAGTAGATCGGGGCGGTGCAGCCCTCGACGTAGTGCACGTAGGAGCCCTCGTCGGCGATGATCAGCGTCCGCTCGAACTGGCCCATGTTCTCGGTGTTGATCCGGAAGTAGGCCTGCAGCGGGATGGTCACATGGACGCCCTTGGGCACGTAGATGAACGAGCCACCCGACCACACCGCGGTATTCAGGGCGGAGAACTTGTTGTCGCCCAGCGGCACCACGGTGGTGAAGTACTCCCGGAACAGCTCCGGGTGCTCCTTCAGCGCGGTGTCGGTGTCGAGGAAGATCACACCTTGGCGCTCCAGTTCCTCGTTGATCTTGTGGTAGACCACCTCGGACTCGTACTGGGCGGCCACGCCGGCCACCAGACGGGCTTTCTCCGCCTCGGGGATGCCCAGACGGTCGTAGGTGCGCTTGATGTCCTCGGGCAGGTCGTCCCAGGTCTGGGCCTGCTTCTCGGTGGAGCGGACGAAGTACTTGATGTTGTCGAAGTCGATCCCGCTGAGGTCAGCACCCCAGGTCGGCATCGGCTTGCGCTCGAACATCTTCAGCGCCTTCAGCCGCAGTTCCAGCATCCATTCCGGCTCGCTCTTCAGCGCCGAGATCCGGCGGACGGTCTGCTCACTCAGGCCACGCTCGGCGATGCTGCCTGCGGTGTCGGCGTCGTGCCAGCCGTACTGATAGGCGCCCAGTGCGGCCAGGTGTTCTTCCTGGGTCTGGCCCAGGCCTGGTGCTGAGGCGGGTGTCGCGGTGGTCATACCGACTTCCTTTCGAACTCTGCGCCGGAGCGAACCGGACGCGGCACGTGGGTGGTGCACACCCCGTCGCCATGGGCGATCGTGGCCAGGCGCTGCACATGGGTGTCCAAGAGGACCGCGAAGGCCTTGGTCTCGGCCTCACACAGCTGCGGGAATTCGGCAGCGACGTGAGCGAATGGGCAGTGGAACTGACACAACTGGACCCCGGTCGACAGCGGCTTCAGCGAAGCCACGAAGCCGGCCTGGGTCAACGCTTCCACCAACGCCTCTGCCCGAGTGTCGTATTCCGGCACCAGAGCCTCGAAGCGTTCGGCGATCGGCTCGGTGATGGTGGTCGCGAACTTCTCCACGGCGACATCGCCACCGAGGGCCTGCAAATAGCGCAGGGCGTCGTTGGCCAGGCGGTCGTAGGCCTGGAAGAAGTTGCCCCGTCCGGTGTCGGTCAACTCGAAGACTTTGGCCGGACGCCCGCGCCCGCGGGGGCCGTAGACGCGTTGCTGGCGGCTCTTCACTTCGCCGGTCTCCAGCAGGACGGTGAGGTGTCGCCGCACCGCCGCCGGGGTCAGGGCGAGCCGGACAGCCAGGTCGTTGGCCGTCGACGGACCGTGCTGCAGGATCGAACGGGCGACCCGGGTCCGGGTGGACGCGTCCGCCGCCGCCTGCGCCTCGATCTCGGCGCTATCAAGCCCCTCGGTTTTCACAACTCCATTCTGACCTAAATAGCCGCGGCGTCAAACGCCCCGTCCATGGTCGACACCGATCAGTAACGAAGGCCCACCCTCCGGGGACGCCGGGCGACACCCCTGCTGGACAACCTCACACCCCTCCCGCACGCCCGCAGATTGCCCACAATGCGACCCACCCCGCCCAGGATCCGGCCAGATGAACACCCCCGGCCCGAAACGGGCGTAGAGTAGTTCGTGGAGTTTGTTACGTCATTGGATTGTCTTGTCAAAGTAGACAGGCAGTACTCCCCCTGATGCAAGGAAGCAGAAGTGAGTAGGACGCACGGCCCGGCAGCCCACCGGGAGCATCGCAAGAACATTCGACCCATCGCACTGATCGGCCTCGGCGGATTGCTGGCCCTGCTGGCCGGCTGCGCCGGCGGTCCGTCCGGCGGCAGCGGTGAACACACCTCCGAAGTGAACCTGAAACTGCCCGATCTCAGCACGGCGGTCTTCTTCGGCGGCGTGGACGGACGCACCCTGCTGCTGGCCGGCCTGCTGATCTGCGTGGGCGGCCTGGCCTTCGGCCTGGTCAGCTACCGCGCACTCCAGAAGCTGCCCGTGCACCGCTCGATGCGGGAGATCTCCGAACTCATCTACTCCACCTGCAAGGCCTACCTGCTGCAGCAAGGCAAGTTCCTGCTGGTGCTGTTCGCCTTCATCGGTTCGGTGATCTTCGTCTACTTCACCTTCCTGGCCGGCCTGAGCATCGACCGGGTCCTGATCGTCCTCGCCTTCGCGGTGGTCGGCATGGCCGGCTCCTACGGCGTGGCCTGGTACGGCATCCGGGTCAACACCTTCGCCAACTCCCGCACCGCCTTCGCCGCCCTCGACGGCAAGCCGCTTCCGGTGCACCGCATCCCGATGCGCTCGGGCATGAGCATCGGCATGGTGCTGATCTCCACCGAGCTGCTGATGATGCTGGTCATCCTGCTGTTCCTGCCCGCCGATCTGGCCGGCGCCTGCTTCATCGGATTCGCCATCGGTGAGTCGCTCGGCGCGTCCGCCCTGCGCATCGCCGGCGGCATCTTCACCAAGATCGCCGACATCGGCTCGGATCTGATGAAGATCGTGTTCAAGATCAAAGAGGACGACGCGCGCAACCCCGGCGTGATCGCCGACTGCACCGGCGACAACGCCGGCGACTCGGTCGGCCCGTCCGCCGACGGCTTCGAGACCTACGGCGTCACCGGAGTGGCCCTGATCACCTTCCTGCTGCTGGGCGTCCACGACCCCAAGATGCAGGCCACCCTGCTGGTTTGGATCTTCACCGTTCGGGCGATCATGCTGGTGGCCTCGGCGATGTCCTACCTGGTCAACGACCAACTGGTCGCCGCCCGCTACCGCGACGCCCAGCGGATGGACTTCGAGCAACCGCTCACCCAGCTGGTCTGGATCACCTCGATCACCTCGATCGTGCTGACCTACCTCACCTCGTTCCTGATGCTGGGACCGCTCAGCGGCGACGCTGAGGGCCTGTGGTGGAAGCTGGCCACGATCGTGTCCTGCGGCACCCTGGCCGGCGCACTCATCCCCGAACTGGTCAAAGTCTTCACCTCCACCTCGGCCAAGCACGTCCGTGAGGTCGTGAAGTCGTCGCGTGAGGGCGGCCCGAGCCTGAACATCCTGTCCGGCCTAGTCGCCGGCAACTTCTCCGGCTACTGGCTGGGCATGGCCATCGTCGGCCTGATGGCTGCCGCCTTCGGAATCAGCCAGATCGGCACCGGCATGAGCGCGTTGATGATCGCCCCGGCGGTCTTCGCCTTCGGCCTGGTCGCCTTCGGGTTCCTCGGCATGGGTCCGGTCACCATCGCGGTCGACTCGTACGGCCCGGTCACCGACAACGCCCAGAGCGTCTACGAGCTCTCCTTGATCGAAGAGGTCGACGGCATCGATGCCGAGCTGCGCAACGACTTCGGCGTCGAGCCGAACTGGCGGGCAGCCAAGCAGATGCTCGAAGAGAACGACGGTGCCGGAAACACCTTCAAAGCCACCGCCAAGCCGGTTCTGATCGGCACCGCGGTGGTG
>CAZLJN010000180.1:0-5242 GCA_964559815.1 uncultured Propionibacteriaceae bacterium | reverse complement strand
CGGCCTGATCGCCGGCACGGTGGACGCTGACGCGGAGCGCTCCTCGATCATCCCCGCCCACCGCATCGTCGACCGGGCGCTGGCCGCCCGGGACACCACCACCGCCCAGGAGGCCTGATGACCACTCGCCCCAGCCTGAACGGACGCACCGTCCTGGTCACCGGTGGCGCCGGCTTCATCGGCAGCCACCTGGTCGATCGGCTGCTGGTCGAGGGTGCCGCACATGTCGTCGTGATCGACAACCTGTTCCTGGGTTCGGAGGCGAACCTGGCCGACGCGCTGGCCTCCGACAAGGTCACCTTCTATCGCGACGATGCCGAGATCGCCTCCAGCCTCGACTACATTTTCGAACGCCACGACATCGACGTGGTGTTCAACCTGGCCACCAAGGCGCTGAACTACTCGTTCATCAACCCGGCCAACGCCTTCGACACCAATGTGAAGGTCGCCCTCAACCTGCTCGAGTTGCAGCGCCGCGGCCGGTTCACCACCTTGTGCCACTTCTCCACCTCCGAGGTGTACGGCACCGCGGTCTATGAGCCGATGGACGAGGCGCACCCCCGCAACCCCACCACCACCTACGCGGCCGGCAAGGCTGCTGCCGACCTGGCGGTGGAGAGCTGGGTGCGGATGTTCGACCTGGACGCCTTCATCGTCCGGCCGTTCAACAACTACGGGCCGCGGCAGAACCACCAGGGCCTGCTGGCCGGGGTGATCCCGATCACCGCGGTGCGGGTGCTCACCGGCGGCCAGCCGGAAATCCACGGCGACGGCACCCAGAGCCGTGACTTCATCTACGTGGCCGACACCGTCGATGCGGTGGTGAAGCTGTTCGGCGTGCTGCCGTCCGGGGAGTCGGTGAACATCTCCACCGACAATCAGGTCTCGATCACCGAGCTGATCACCCGGATCTGCGCCCACTACGGCTACACCGGCGAGATCGTCCGCAAGACCGCCCGTCCGGCCGACGTGCAGTGCCACAACGCCAGCAACGCCAAGGTCAACGACCTCATCGCCTACCAGCTCACCGATTTCGACACCGGTCTGGCGACCACGTTGGAGTGGTACCGCGACCGGATCGGGGCCCGCTGATGAGCCAGATCCGTCTGATCCGTCCGTACCTGAGTTTCGCCGAGGTCGAGGAGCAGTTCCGCGAGGTCTTCGACTCCGGCATCTTCACCCGCGGCGCCAACGTGGAGGCGTTCCGCGCCGAACTCGCCGCCTACACCGGCGCCCGGCACGCCTTCCTGGCCACCTCGGCCACGACCGCGCTGTGGCTCAGCCTGAAGGCGGTCGGGGTGGAGGCTGGCGATGAGGTGATCGTCTCCGACTTCTCCTTCCCCGCCTCGGCCAACGTGATCGAAGACCTGGGTGCGACTCCGGTGTTCGCCGACGTGGACCCGGCCACCTACAACATGCGGCCCGAGGTATTGGCGGCCCTGATCGGGCCCAAGACCAAGGCGGTGATGTTCGTCGACGCCCTGGGCAACCCGACGGGCGTCCACAAGATCAAGGAGATCTGCGTGGCAGCCGGGCTGCCGCTGATCGAGGACGCCGCCTGCGCGATCGGCAGCTCCGAAGCCGGACAGCGGGCCGGCTCGGTGGCCGACCTCACCTGCTTCAGCTTCCATCCGCGCAAGCTGATCAGCACCGGTGAGGGTGGGGCGATCACCACCAACAACGACGAGTTGGCCCAGTGGCTGACGGTCAAACTCGCCCACGGCGCCACCGGCACCAAGGGCCTGGTGCTCGACTTCGCCGACTACGGCTACAACTTCCGGCTGCCCGAGTTGGCCGCAGTGATGGGACGCACCCAGCTGGCCAAGCTGGACGCCATCGTCGCCGACCGCAGCGCCACCCGGGATCGCTACATCGAGTTGCTGAGCCCGCTGGGCTTCACCGCCCAGGCCATCGGGCCGGACGTGGTCTACAACGTGCAGTCGATGGTCTTCACCGTCCCGGACGGGGTCGACCGCGACGAGCTGATTGTGAAGCTCCGCGGCCAGGTGGAGACCACCATCGGCACCTACGCGCTCGCCGCCGGCAGCTACTTCGCGGCCAAGTACGACAACGTCCAGCCGGTCTCTGCGAAGCTGGAGGCGACCACGATCACCTTCCCGTGCTTCGACGGGGTGGACGTCGACGCGGTCGCCGCCGCCGTCCGGGCCGCGCTGGGATAATCGCAGCAGGACAATCGCACCGGATAACCGCACTGGCCTAGGAGGCAGCCCGATGGATCTGCTCGACCAACTCAAGGGATTCTGGCTGCGCCGCCGCCGCGAGGTGAACGACCGCTTCGCCCGCACCCTGCCACTGGGCGACTACGTGGTCGACCGATGGGAGAAGGCCGCCGAGCTTGGCTTCGGTGAGGGCACGTCGATTTACGACTCCAGCATCGTGTTCGGCGAGCCGAGCGTGGGCCAGAACGTGTGGATCGGCCCGTTCACCATCATCGACGGCTCCGGTGGGCTGAGCATCGGCGACGGCTGCAACATCTCCGCCGGCGTGCATCTGTACAGCCACTCCACCGCGCGCCGCTGCGTGGCAGGCGGCGAGTTCGACCAGATCGAGAAGGAGCCCACCACCATCGGTGCCTACGTGTTCATCGGCCCGCAGTCGGTGATCAACATGGGCGTGACCATCGGCGATCATGCCGTGGTCGGCGCCGGTGCGGTGGTCACCAAGGACGTCCCGGCCTATGCCGTGGTGGCCGGGGTGCCCGCGCGCCAGGTGGCGACCGTCCGGCTCGGTGGCGAGGACGGACGTCCCGAGTTCGAGCCTATTTCTTCGTAGCCGAGCGCCCGGAGGCGTCCCTGCGCTGCACCTGCTTGACCACATAGATCGGACGGCGGCGAGCGTCGTCGGCGGTGCGCCAGGTGTACTCCGACAGCATGCCCAAGGCAACCAGGTTGATCCCGCCGACCAGGCACACCGTCCCGCAGATCGCGGCCACTCCGGCGGCACCACCCAGGCCCAGCAACGCCAGCACCAGGGCGGCGATCAGCAGCACCGCGCCGATGCCGGCCAGGGTGAGGCCGACCCAGGTGAACCACTTCACCGGGGTGCGGGAGAACTCCACGAACGAGTCGAAGACCAGCTTCAGCTTGCGCCGGAAGGTCCATTTGCTGACCCCGTACGGCCGCGGCAGCTGGTCGTAGTAGACCCGCCGCTGGTCGAAACCGACCCAGGCCGCCATCGCCAGCACATTCCGGTTGGCTTCGGGCATGGCGTTGACCACGTCCATCACCGCGCGGGTGGCCAGCAGCTGGGAGGGGCCTTCGGCGGGATAGCTGGGCACATCGGAGGTGCGGTGGAAGACCACCGAGAACAGTCGCGAGAACCTGCCCTGGACCGCCTGCTGCTGCACCCGGACGGCCCGCAGGCCCCAGACCAGGTCGGCACCGGCCGTCCATTCGTCGAGGAACTGGCCGATCGCGGTCAGCGGTTCCTGCCGGTCGGCGCTCAGGGTGATCGCCGCGTCGCCGGCGGCGTGGGCGAAGCCGGCGCTGATCGCGGCATGCGAGCCGAAGTTGCGCGACAGGCTGATCACTTGCAGCGGCTCACCGGCGTAGGCCAGGGCCAGCAGGGCCTCGGCGGTGCCGTCGGTCGAGCCGTCGTCGACGACGATCATCTCGAAGTCGTAGGTGGGGTAGACGGCGACGATCTCGCGGAAGAAGCCGACCATCGCCGGGGCGTTCTCCACCTCGTTGAAGGCGGGGAAGATGAGGCTGACCAGCGGCCGTGCAGCATCAGCTCGAGTCATCGAAAAACCGCTCCTATCGCCAGCGTCGAGGCGAGCGTCACCTTACCGCAGCAGGCTGCCGCGAGCGCGGCCCTCAGGCCTCGGGCGAGCCGTCGGAACGGGCGGCCAAAGTGGCCAATGCGGCCTGCAGCAGGGTCTCGGCGCGATGGTTGAAGGAGTGCTCGGCGCGGATCTGCATCGCGGTGGCCATCCGGGCGGCGTCGTCGGGCCAGTGGGCGGCGAAGTCGCCGTCCAGCAGTGCCGGGATGCCGTCGGGGGAGGCGCACTGGACGGAGCCGCCGAACAGCTCGGTGCCGTCGATCTGGTCACTGAGGACGCGGGCGCCGCAGGCGGCGGCATCGAACAGCCGGTTCGACAGGAAGCCTCCGGCCGCCATTTCGGGAAGATGGTCGTTGAGCACCACGCCGGCCTCGGCGTACAACCGGCCGAGTTCGGCGTTGGGTACCCGCTCCGCCACCACCCGTGGGGCCGCGTCCGGGCGATCGGCCCAGCCGCTGCCGTGCCGGTGGATCTGTACGGCAGCGCCCAGTGCGGCCTCGACGACCGGACGTGGGGTGCCGTCCTTGCGGGTGTTGCCGACGAACAGCGCATGGTCGTTGCGGCCGGTCTTGGCCCGTCCCGGGTAGAACAGCGCGGTGTCGGTGCATTGCAACATCGGGACGACGGGCAGCCCCCAGGCAGCCGTCCGTTCCGCAGCCCAGGTCACCGAGGCGGCGAAGACCTGGTCGAAGCCGGATGCTTCAGCGGCGGTCAGCGGGTTCTTGGCATGGTCGTAGATCACCCACAGCAGGTTCACCGGTGCCGGTCCGGGCGTGACCACCTCGGTGCCGCGCAGGCACAACACCACGTCGTCGAAGGCGCGGGTGGCCCGTCCGTGCGCCTGGCGGGTATCGACCGCGACCTGCTGGCCCTGCCGGGTCAGCGCGGCGGCCAGCGACTGGGCGAAGTGCCAGTCACCCCACAGCTCGGCCCGCGGGCCGGCCGGAACAGGGGTGTCGATCGTCCAGCGGAGTCGGGGCGGAGCCTGCCGGACCAGCACGCGGGTCAGCGTGGGCACGGGGGCGCCGGTGACCGGGTCGGGCTGCGTGCCGGCGACCGCGAAACCGGCTGCGGCGAAGCTCGGGTCGACGCCGCTGGGCGCAGTGGGGTGATCGCGGCGCAGCAGATCGGCGGAGCGGGCAGCGCTGTCGGCGAAGCGCGACGCATCGCGGGCCCCCACGGTGACCCGCGCCTGCGGCACCAGCACCGTGCTGCCCAGCCCGGCGGACACGGCACGCAGGCTCAGGTCCACCTCGGCCAGATCGTTGGCGTAGTCGGTGCCGAATCCGTCGAGGGCGGCGAAGGTCTCGGCCGTCATCGCCACCGCGCGGGAGTACGCGGCCGCGACCGTTCGGCTCGGCAGCCGCAGAGCGTCGGTGTCGGGGTGGCCGGCCAGCAGCGGCGGCGGGCACGGATCGTCGGCGAAGAAGGCGCCGGCGG
>CAZLJN010000179.1:4141-5271 GCA_964559815.1 uncultured Propionibacteriaceae bacterium | reverse complement strand
GACCGCCCGCGGGCGGTCTGGCTTGCCCGGATACCGCCACCGAGCCCCGTAGTACATGAGGTGGGATTTGGCCGTTTCGCCGCCGCCCGCAACGTCGCGGGGGCACAATCTGATCCATGGCCCGATTCACTGGAAGCTCGCACTTCGAGTGTCCGGTGTGCCACCGACGGCATGAGAACGTGGCCAAACTTCTCGGCCCGCGCGCCCCGGACGACTGGGCGCTGGCACGTCCCGGCGAGCGCCTGGAAGCCGAACTCACCCCCGACATCTGCATCCTGCCGATCAACGGAATCACCCGGCACTTCATTCGCGGCCATCTGCAGTTGCCGGTCGACGAGCAGGAGTTCGGCCCCTTCGTTTGGTCGGTCTGGGTCGAGCTGGACGAACTGTCGATGGCCGAAGTGGCCCGGGTCTGGAACGACCCCAATCGGGCAGCAGTTCCACCACTTCAGGGACGGCTGGCCAACGAGTTGCCCTACGAACAACCCACCCGGGGCTTGCCAGTGAGCGTCCATACCCGCGATCTTGGTCAGGTGCCACTCCTGATGCTCTCGCCCGGAACCCACCACTCCATCGCCGCCGAACAGCGCGACGGGATCGCCGTCCACCGCGCCGCCGAACTGGCCGGGCGGGTCGGACTGAAGTGAGCGACTTCTTCCAACTCTTTCAGCCCGGCCTGCGTCACCAGCAGGAGCAGCGCGACCTGGAGAAGATCCTCGTCGTCGATGAGGACGCCGGCGGCACCGGCCCCAAGCCGCTCGACCTCGACTCCGGCACGGTTACTCTGCGCCGTCCCGCGGCTGCGTCAACCAACGGCGACCCGGACGTCCCCGAGCCCGACGACAAGGACTGGACCTGGGTGTTGGAGCGGCCCTGCCCCGATTGCGGCTACGACGCCGGCAGCGTCGAGGTCACCGAGCTCCCCCGGCTGGTCGCCGAAGCCGCCGCACCCTGGGCCGGGGTGCTGGCCCGTCCGGACGTCCGCGTCCGTCCGGCGCCGGCGGTGTGGTCGCCGCTGGAGTACGCCTGCCACGTCCGCGACGTGCTGCTGATCTTCGCCGAACGCGCCGTGCTGATCCGCACCAGCGACGATCCGGTATTCGCGAACTGGGATCAGGATGCCACCGCGC
>CAZLJN010000179.1:0-4131 GCA_964559815.1 uncultured Propionibacteriaceae bacterium | reverse complement strand
CGACCAGCTCGCCACCGCAGCCGTCGTGAACGCCGGGGCCTGGGCCAGCGCCGCGGACGCCGACTGGCAGCGCCCAGGGCGGCGCAGCAACGGCTCGGTGTTCACCCTCGAGACCCTGGGCCGGTACTTCCTGCACGACCTGGTCCACCACCTGTACGACGTCGGCGCCTGAGCGCCGGGGGCTGAGCGCCGAACGCCTAGCTGGTGAGTTCAGGAGCCTCGGTCTTCGCCGGCGCGAAAGCGTCCAGCGCGTCGATGGTGAGCCGTCGACCGAGCGCGATCATCTCCTCGGCGCGATGGAAGTCGGTGGCTTTGGCCGCATCTCCGGGCACCGTCACCAGCACGTCCGGGGTGAGCGCGGCCAGCCGGAAACGGGTGATCATCGCCCCCATCGCGTCCAGGCTCATCATGCTCACGTCCGCGATGCCCAGGCCGGCCGGTGGCGGCTCCCACGCAGGAGCCTGCGGCTCGGCGTCCTCCCCCTTGCCGAAGCGGGCCATGATCGAGGCCACCACGTCGGTGCCCCACAACTCGCCGGCGCCCTTGAGGAAGTGATCGAGCCACTCGGCCGAGGGCCGCGGCGCGGCCGACTGTTTGGTCGGCGACAGGATCTCGGCGTGATCCTTGGGGCCGGACAGGCTGATCGCCATGGTGAAGTCGGCATCGCTGCCGATCACCGGCTCCATCGGGACGGGGTTGAGCACCCCGCCGTCGACCAGGAGCCGCCCGTTGACCATGATCGGGGTGATCAGCGCCGGAATGCCCACCGAGGCCCGGATGGCGACGCTCAGCGGACCGGAGGTGAACCACACCTCCCGGCGCGCGCCCAGATCGGTGGCGACCGCGGTGTAAGGAATGGGCAGGTCCTCGATCTGCACCGCACCGAGCATCTCGTCGACCCGCCCGAGCACTCGTTCCAGCTTCACCAGGCCGGGTCCGTTGATGACCGGGTCGAGCAGCCTGCGCACGTCGCGGGCGGTGAGGCTAACGACCCAGTCGGTGTACTCCTCCAGCTTCCCGGTCACATGCAGCCCGGCCACCATCGCGCCCATCGAACTGCCCGCGATCGTGGTCACTTCGTAGCCGCGTTCCGACAACACCTGCAAGGCCCCGATGTGGGCATAGCCGCGGGCTCCTCCCGAGCCCAACACCAGCGCAACTCTGTTCACGTGCTCAATACTGCCTCGCGTTGAGCGGTGGCGGGTATCGTGGCGCGCATGAGTCAGCCACCGGTGGCCGCCGCCTGCTATCGCCATCCGGATCGTCCCACCTACATCGCCTGCCAGCGCTGCGGACGTCCGATCTGCGGGGATTGCATGATCAGCGCCGCGGTCGGCTTTCAATGCCCCGACTGTGTCCGCCAGGGCGCGCGCGAGACCAGGCAGAACGAGTTGCCGTTCGGCGGCCTGCGGACCGCCAACAGCGCGATCACCTCGATCACCCTGATCGCGATCAACGCCGCGGTGTGGGTGCTGATCCTGCTCACCGGCGGGCAAAGCAGCCGGTGGGTGCAGACCCTCGCCCTGACCGGGCAGGGGTACTGCGGTTCGGCCAGCGACCCGAACTCCTACTACCCGCACGTCTCCAGCGCCGCCGCGTGCGCCACGTCGGCCGACGGCGTCTGGATCCCCGGCGCCCTGGACGGCGGCTGGTGGCAGGTGGTCACCAGCGGGTTCACCCACGTCGAGCCGATTCATATCGGGCTGAACATGCTGGCCCTGTGGTTCATCGGGCCGCCGCTGGAGCGCATCCTCGGCCGCACTCGCTTTCTGGCGATCTACCTGCTCTCGCTGCTGGCCGGCTCGGCTGCCGTACTGTGGCTGGCCCCCGGGGCTCAGTCGACGCTCGGTGCTTCGGGCGCGATCTTCGGGCTGCTGGGCGCCTTGCTGGTGCTCACCATCCGCACCAAGGGCGACCTGCGCAATGTGCTGATCTGGCTGGGCATCAACCTGGTGGCCACCTTCTACGTCTCCGGCATCTCCTGGCAGGCGCACATCGGCGGCCTGGTCGGTGGCCTGATCGCCTCAGCGATCATCATGTTCGCCCCTCGTCAGAACCGGACGGCCCACCAGGTCGCCGGACTGGTCGCGCTCGGGCTGGCGATCGCAGTGGCGCTGGTGGCGCGGGTCTTCATCGGCTGACCCGTTCTTTTCGGGTGGCGAACAGGCTGGTGGTGATCACCACCGCCAAGATGGCCACGATCACCCCCAGTGACGCCAGGGTGGGCACGGTCGGCACCCACGTCCAGATGCCGTGGGCCCAGTGCAGCACCAGCTTGGCGCCGATGAACGCCAGGATCGCCGCCAGCCCGTAGCCGAGGTGCACCAGCGCCCCGAGCGCCCCGGCGAGGACGAAGTACAGCGCGCGCAGGCCGAGCAGGGCGAAGGCATTGGTGGCGAACACCAGGAACGGGTCGCCGGTGATGCCGTAAACCGCCGGCACCGAATCGACAGCGAACACCACATCGGTGCCCAGAATGGCCACCGTGGCCAGGGCCAGCGGGGTGATCGCACGGCGTCCGTCGGCGACCACGCTCATCCGGGTTCCGCGGTAGTCGTCGGTGACCGGGAAGAAGCGCCGCACCAGTCTGACCAGCCGCAGTTGACCCGGGTCGATGTGGTGGTCGCCGGGGGTGGCGGCGTCGCGATAGACCTTCACTGCGGTGGCCAGCAGGATCGCGCCGAACAGCAGGAACGTCCAGGAGAAGTTGGCCAGCATCGCCGCACCGAGGGCGATGAACACGCCACGCAGCACCAGGGCGCCGGCCACGCCGATCAGTAGCACTCGCTGCTGTAGTTCCTTCGGCACGGCGAAGGCGCTGAGCAGCAGCATGAACACGAACAGGTTGTCCACGCTCAGCGACTTTTCCACCAGGTAGCCGGCGTAGTACTCCAGGCCGATCTGCGATCCGTGTGCCCACCACACCCATCCGCCGAAGGCGAGCGGCAGCGCGATGTAGAACACCGACCAGCCGATCGCCTCTTTCAGCGAGACCTCATGCGGCTTTCGGGTGATCACGAAGTCCAGTGCGAACAGCACCAGCACGACAACGATGCTGATGGCCCACAGGGTGGGGGTTCCGATGCCCAAAGTGTTCATATCGAGTCCTCTCACAGTGATGTGCTGTGAGGTCTCCTTCACCGCTCAGCGGTGCGTTCGCGAGAACCCGCAGGTTCGTATTGACCGCGAAACGACTTGAGAAGTACTCCCCTCTGCCGATGAGGGTAACGGCGGATCGCCACGCCCACCAAGCCCGCTACGGCGAATTGCGGATCTCCGGCCCAGCCAGGCGATTCCGTCGTTTTGGCCGCAGCCGCTGGGCCGGCGATCGGTGAGCCTCACGAAACCGTCGTTATCAGCGCCGAATCGCCGCCCGTAACGACGGAATCGGTTGGCGCTCCTCGATCGACACCGCAGCCACGGCTGATAACGACGGTTTCGGTTGGGCTCAGGCGGCCCGCGCCGCAGCGATGTCGGTGAGCAGACGCTGATGGAAGCGCGGCTCACCGGTGACCTCAGGGTGGAAGGCGAGTCCGGTGATGACCCCGGCCCGAACGCCGACGATCGCATCGCCACGGCGGGCGATCACCTGCACGCCCGGCCCGACCTCGACCACCTGCGGCGCCCGGATGAAGGCCACCTTCACCGGGCCCTCGACGGTCTCCAAGCCCACTTCGGCCGAATCGACCTGCGATCCGAAGGCGTTGCGGCGCACGGTGACGTCGAGCAGTTGCAGCGACCGCTGGCCTGGCGCCGGGTCGAGCACTTTGTCGGCGAGCAGGATCAGGCCCGCGCAGGTGCCCAAGGTCGGCAAGCCGGCCCCGATCACCTGCTGCAGCGGCTCGAACAGTTCGAACGTGCGCAGCAGCCGATCGATCACCGAGGATTCACCGCCGGGCAGGACGAGAGCGTCCAGGCGCACGCCGTCCGCCCCGATCAGGTCGGACGGGGTGCGCACCCAGCGGGTGCGGACGCCCAGGGCGTCCAACAGCTCGATGTGCTCGCTCACCCCGCCCTGAAGCCCGAGCACCCCGACGACGGGGCTCATCGACTCACCAGCCCCGCTCGGCCAACCGGTGGGGGGCCGGGACGTCGGCCACGTTGATGCCCACCATGGCTTCGCCCAGACCC
>CAZLJN010000178.1:0-5292 GCA_964559815.1 uncultured Propionibacteriaceae bacterium | reverse complement strand
AGTGGAGCATAGGGGATTCGAACCCCTGACCTACGGCTTGCAAAGCCGCCGCTCTACCAACTGAGCTAATGCCCCGCGGCGCATATTGTCGCACTCGAGGGCGTTCCGGTGCCAAACCGGGTGCGGACGTCCATCGGTGCGGGGCGGACGTCGGGAGTCGAGCGGGCGGGCACGGTACGGTGGTGCCGTGGAGTTGCCGACCGGGTATATCGACCTGTTGAGTGACGAACTCGCCCCCTTCGGGCTGGAGTTCGGCTCGATCGTGACCACCGACGAGGTGACCTCGGTCCGCTTCCAGGCCGACCCGGAGTCGTTCGTCCGTGAGCACCCCGAGCTCGGCATCGAGGAGTCCTACGGCGCGCAGTGGCCGCCGGACGCGCTGGCCCTGTGGGTGCGGTTCGATGCTGATGCCAACCCCATCGAGATCAGCTTCGAGGTGTTCGACCTGATGATCTGGGCGGCCTCGGCCGATCCTGAGTTGCGGGATCGGCTCAATACGCTGACTGATCCGGGCGACCATGCCGAGGCTGTCGGCGAGGCGTTGGCGGCGGTGCTGTACCCGTCCGAGCCCGCAGACTCCTTCATGGAGTGACGCCGACCTTCAGAACCGTCCCTGCGTCCGGGGGTCAGTCTTCGCCGTATTGCTGCCAGTAGGCACCGAGTGAGTCACTGGAGACGGCCTGGGCCAACTCCTTCATCTTGGGGGTGTCGACCAGGTCAACCGAACCCACACCGTCGATGGACGCGAAGCCGCTCAACGGCGCCTGCAGCTGCCGGATGTCGTCGGCGTTGCGGATGTTGAGGCTGGTGGCGGTCGTCCAGATCAGCTCGTTGGTGAGCTTGTCATCGGCGGTGACGTAGGCGCCGAGCTTGGTGGCCACCGAGTTGAAGGTGGCCGGGTTGCCGATCACCTCGGGCTTGAGCAGCTTCAGGATCAGCGCCTTGACCACATTGCGCTGGCGGGCGGCACGGTCGAGATCGCCGCCGGGAAGGTCGTACCTCTCCCGGACGTAGGCCAGCGCCTCCTCGCCGCTGATGGTGATGTTGCCGCGCGGGAAATGGAAGCCGAGGTTGGTGGAGTCGGTCTCGTTGAACACCGTCACCCCGCCGACGTCCGTGGTCAGCCCGATGAACCCCTCGAAGTCGATGACCACGGTGTGATCCATCCGGGTCGAGAGCAGATTCTGGACGGTCTTCACCGATAGCGCCGGGCCGCCGAAGGAGTAGGCGGCGTTGATCTTGTTCTTGCCGTGGCCGGGAATCTCGACGTACAGGTCGCGGGGCAGTGTGATCAGGTAGACCTTGTCGCGGGCGGAGTTGAGGTGCGCCACCATCAGCGAGTCGCTGCGTCCGCGGTCGCTGCCGCGGGAGTCGGAGCCCATCAGCACGAAGTTCAGCGGTCCGGTGATGTTGACCGGGGCGGTTTGGTAGCCGTCATCGGTGGGCAGCAGCCCCGGTTCGCGCTTCAGCGACTGCAGGGCTTGCAGGCCGACCACCAGGTAGAAGCCTGCGGTGACCGCGACCAGGCCCAACACCACGGTGAGGATCACCAGGGATCGACGCAGCCAGACCCGGCGCTGCTTGCGCTCGGTGGTGCTCAGGCCTTCTGCCTCGGCGTCGTCGAGGAACCCCAGGCCGACCTCCTCGCTGTCGGCACCGGACGTGGCGGCGTCGTCGTCGAACTCGTCGTTGGGCGAAGCATCGGCCAGGTCGGCGTCCGACACCGGCTCGTCCGACACTGTTTCTTCCGAGGATGTTTCGTCAGGGGCGGGATCGAGCGCGGCATCAGCATCGGCATCGACCGGCTCGGCTTCCGCCATCTTGTCGGTGTCTGGATCAGGGGTGGACGAATCGGCGGCCCCGCCTCGGCCGCGGCGCAGCGTGGTGATGCCGAGGGCTGCGTCGTCCAGCCCCCAGCGCTTCAAGAGCGCCTCGTACTCATCCGGGTCGGTTGGCACCTCACCCGGTTTGCGTCCGTCCAATGTCCCCCCAGGACCTGCTATTCGACGCGATCAGTGCTGGCCGCCCAAGTGGCCGCTCGCTCCTGGTTCTGCTGCCACAGCCGCCACGCGGCGTAGCCCAGAGCAGCGAGGACGATCGTCACTCGAACGTATTTCTTCACGCGGGTAATGGTAGGGCTGGATTTCAACGGCCCGCCTCCTGGGGGAGGAATGCGGCCTGCTGGTATTGGGCGGTGGTCGAGACTTCGGGCGTCGACAACGCGGCGCGCAACTCGTCCAGCGATGCCGCCGTTGCGGTCAGCGCCGAGCCTGTGGACGTGGTTTCCAGCGGCCAGATTCGGGTCTCGTCTGGGTGAATGCTGCTTTCGAAGAAAGTGGACTGGACCACCTCACTGGTCAGCCCGTCGTCCACCTGGGTGCAGGGCGCGACGTCGTCGATCATCGCGGCGAAGCGGGACGGATCCAACGTCGAATAGTGGTTTTCCAAACTGATCAGGGCCGAGCGGATCAGTCGCGCAGTGGCCAACGCGTTCGCCTGCGGGTCGGGCGCGTTCTGGGTGCGTCGCACCGCGTCTGCGCCGCTGAGTCGGCTCCCGGACAGCTGAATGCCGCCGGCCTGGTCGATCACCGAGCCGAGGCAGCTCAGGTTGAGTCGCAGCTGGTGGTCCATCCGCGCCCCGGTGAGCGCCTCCATCGCCAGGACGGTGATGGTCGGGTCCATGGCGTAGGTGCTGGCAAGGGTGTCGGTGTCGGTGTCGGCGAGGCGGAGTTGGGCCGGGACGGCGACCAGGGTGAGGCTGCGTCGGGAGGCCGACAGGTTCGCCACCACGACGGTGTCCAGTGATCCGCCTTGGTCGACCATGATCAGAAGGTTCATCGCGTTGCCGCCGCCGGGGGCGGTGACCGGCTCCGGACGTCCGACGTAGTCGGGCATGTCACCGACGCGGGTCATCGAGGCGGCACTGGTGGAGATGCGGTTGAAGTAGATCGTCACCACGCCGGCGCCGACCACCGACAACACAGCCAGACCGACCAGGCTGATCAGGGCAGCCCGTTCGGCCAGGCCGCGTTTGTGCGGGTGGGCGTTCGGCGATTGCATGGGGTCCTTCCGATGGACGCATCAAGCCTACGAGCCCGGGCCAACTCGCCCGTCGCGCAGCGCGCGAAGCTGCCGATGGGAGTTGGTGGGAGTGTGTTGGCGATCCTGGCTCCAGAGGGCCATTGGAACTCCGAATGGCCCTCTGGGCGATCAAGATGACGGATTACTAGCCGGCCGCCAAGCCCGGATGGGTACGTTTCAATCATAGCCGGTGGTGGTGGCGCTAACACCCCCTGCGGTGGGGTTTGTTGCCGAATTGTTAGCAGTCGGTCGATGGTGGCCGACACCACCGCTGGTGACGCGGGCAACACGGCGGGCAACACCGCCCCGAGACGGTGGGGTGGTGAGGAGTTCCACCCTGGTTTCGCTGAATTTCGAATGGGACGAGCTGGTGCAGACCGCCGGCGCGCCACCGCTGGCCTGGCAGGCGTTCGACGCTCTGCGCGGGGTCGGCGATCTCGATCAGCTGCTGCTGCGCATCCGTCAGCATCCCGATGCCACCCTGGCCGCATTGCTCACTCTGGGCGCCGACGGTGATCGGCTCGCCTGGCGGGTGGTCTTCCAGGCGATGCTGCCCAAGGCCGTCCGGCTGAGTCGGGGGTCTGAGGATCGTTTCGCCGAGGCCGTCTCCGAGCTGTGGGTGGCGATCGCGGAGTATCCGCTGGCCCGGCGTCCTCGTTCGATCGCGGCCAATCTGGCTTGGACGCTGCAGCGGCGCCTGTCCCCGCCGCCGACCGTGGCGATGGTGCCCGCCTCGCCTGGTCCGGACGCCGACCACACCCTTTCTGAGGCCCGTGCGCTCGGGCTGATCGACGCCGAACACCACCGCACGCTGTGGCTGGTCTACGTCCTCGGCCTGACCAGCGCGGCCGCGGCGCAGGAGTTGGGGATCAGTGCCGAGCTGGTGCGTTACCGCTGCAGCCGCAGCGTGCGCCGCCTGGCCGGACGGGCCGATCTGCTCGCCGCCTGAGCCCGGTGGGCGCCGGGGTGGAATGCAGTAGCGTGCCGCCCATGGTGACAGCGTGTATCACCGGCGCCAGCGCCGGGCTGGGAGCGTCCTTCGCCCGGGTCTGTGCGGCTCGCGGTGAGGACTTGGTGCTGGTGGCCCGCGACGCGGCGCGACTGGAAGGCATGGCCGCCGAACTGCGCACCCAGTACGGAGTGCAGGTCGAAGTCCTCGCTGCCGACTTGGGCGATGCGGACGCGGTCGCCACGGTGGCGGCTCGGGTCGCGGAGGCCGAGCGTCCGGTCGACCTGCTGATCAACAACGCCGGTTTCGGACTGACCAATCACCTGCTGGAGGCACCCTCTGGCGAGCACCGGCACGCGATCACCGTGATGTGCACCGCGGTCGCCGAACTCAGTCTGGCCGCAGCCCAGGCGATGCGGGTGCGCGGGCATGGCCGCATCCTCAATGTCGCTTCGCTGTCGGCGTGGGTCGTCCAAGGCAACTACTCCGCGGTCAAGGCCTGGGTGAAGGTGTTCACCGAAGGATTGGCCGTCGAACTGGCCGGCACCGGGGTGACTGCCACCGCTCTGTGCCCGGGCTGGGTGCGTACCGAATTCCACGAACGCGCGGGCCTGCCGACGTCCTCGATCCCGGACTGGATCTGGGTCGACGCCGAGACCTGCGTGACCAAAGCGCTGGCCGACACCGCCGCCGGACGGGTGTTGTCGGTGCCGACGCTGCGCTGGAAACTGGCCCGATTCGGGCTGGACGTGCTGCCGCGGCCGGTCGTCCGAGGCATCTCCCGGCGACTCACCCACAGCCGCGACTGACCCTCGGACGGGGGCTGGCTACACGGCAGGGTGGCCTGAAACGGCGGCGAGTGGGACACTTGCGGAGTTCGCCAACTGGAGGGGCCCGGTGTCAGAACCCAAGACCACCCGCTACACCTCGCCGCTGCCGGGGGCAGCGCGCTTTGCTGCACAGCAGCTGGTGATGAAGCCATACATGTGGTCGGCGCTGACGGTGCACATCCACGGACGGCGCAATCTCGACTCGCTCAAGGCGCCGTTTGTTGCGGTGGCCAACCACTCCAGCCACGTCGACGCACCACTGATTTTCGGTTCGCTGCCGCGGCGGTTGTCGAAGAATCTGTCCGCCGGCGCGGCCGCGGACTACTTCTTCCAGTCCTGGTACAAGGCGCTGCCGACCACCTTGTTCTTCAACTCCTCCCCGGTCGAGCGCCAGGGCAGCCGCGGTCGACGCGGCATGGCCGGCGTGCTGCT
>CAZLJN010000177.1:0-5296 GCA_964559815.1 uncultured Propionibacteriaceae bacterium | reverse complement strand
GGCTCGGCCCGGCTCGACATCGGTGTGGTGATGGGCTGGGCGAACGTCGATGCCGCAGGGTCGGACGACCAGTGAGCCAGCCGAAGTATCGAGCGCCCTCGGATTGCCCGGTCTGTGGCGGTGACCTGATCACCACCCGGGTGGGCTGCCGCAACTGCGGGTCGGAGTTGGTCGGCGAGTTCGCCCACTGTGACTTCTGCGGGCTGGACGAGCGCGAGACCGAAGTGCTGCGCGTGTTCCTGGCTTCGCGTGGCAATCTGCGCGAAGTGGAGAAGCACCTGGGGGTGTCCTACCCGACGGCGCGTGCCCGCTTCACCGCACTGTTGACCAAGCTCGGCCTGGGTGAAGTCGAAGCTGCGCCGACCGCCCTGTCGCGCGAGCAGGTGCTGGCCGAGGTGGCCAGCGGCGCGTTGACGCCGCAAGAGGCCGCCGAGTTGCTCGGCGACCTCGGCTGATGGCGGCGTCTAGCCGGTGAAGGGCTTGACCTCGACGATGGTCACCTGGATCTTGCTGCCGGACGGAGCGGTGTAGCTGACCGTGGCGCCAACCTTGGCGCCCATGACGGCCGCGCCCAGCGGTGACTGCGGGCTGAACACCTCCAGGGCGACCGAGTCGTCCAGGCCCATCAGTTCGCGCGAACCCAACACGAAGGTGTCGTCGTCATCGGGGTCGTCGTCGTAGTAGATGGTGACCAGGCTGCCGGGGGTCACTTCGTCGCTGTCGCCGGGGGCCTCGCCCACCTTGGCGTTCTCCAGCATCGCGGTCAGGATGCGGATGCGCGCCTCCTGATGACCCTGCTCCTCGCGGGCGGCGTGGTAGCCGGCGTTCTCGCTGAGGTCGCCCTCCTCGCGGGCGTGTGCGATCTTCGCCGAGATCAGGCGACGTCCCTCGCCCTTGAGGTAGGCGAGTTCTTCGCTGAGCCGATCGAAGGCGTCCTGAGTGAGCCACGTGGTGGGTTCGGTCATAAGGGGAAATCTAGCCCAAACCCGCCGAGGCTTCGAAAAGTCATGGCCGGGAATCCCGTCGATCGGCGGTGAGTTGATCACAATGATGACCATGCCGAATCCGAGCGCCGAACTGCGACTGCTTCACGTCCACGCCCATCCCGACGACGAGTCGAGCAAGGGCGCGGCGACCACTGCCTACTACCGCAAGAGGGGCGTGGCGGTGATGGTGGCCACCTGCACCGGCGGCGAGCGGGGCGACGTGCTCAACCCGAAGATGGACACCCCGGAGAATCAGGCCCGGCTGCCCGAACTGCGCCGAGAGGAAATGGCCGCCGCAGCGAAGATCCTCGACATCGAGCAGGTCTGGCTGGGCTTCATCGATTCGGGAATGGGGCCCGAGCTCGATCCGGAATCCTTCGCCGCGCAGGACGTCGCCGCCGCAGCCGGCGCGTTGGTGAAGGTGATTCGGCAATTCCGACCCCAGGTGGTCACCACCTATGACGCCAACGGCGGCTACGGCCACCCCGACCACATTCAGAGCCACCGGATCACCCTGGCCGCGGTGGACGCCGCCGCCGACCCCGACGCCTGGCCCGAACACGGCCCGGCGTGGGCGGTGAGCAAGCTGTATTACGACGTGGCCTTTCACCGGGGCCGGATCGCGGCGCTGCACCAGGCCATGCACGAGGCCGGGCTGGAGAGCCCCTACGCCGACTGGCTCAGCGATGACGACGATGCCGAGGCGGCGACGATCACCACCCGGGTGCCGTGTGCGGACTACTTCGCCGTCCGGGATGAGGCGCTGCGCGCCCACGCCACCCAGATCGATCCGGACGGACGCTGGTTCGCCGTCCCGCTGGAGATCCAGCAGGCGGCGCATCCCAGTGAGGACTACCAACTGGTGCGCACCCGGGTGCCGGTGAACCTGCCGGAGGACGACCTGTTCGCCGGGGTGATATCAGGTCGATCGCTGGGTGATTGGCTGCCGCTGCCCTGATAGGTCATAACCGCCTCGCACGCCGCCGACGCCTAAGCTGGCCCGCGTGAATCACCTGGGTAACGCGACCTCTCCCTACCTGCGTCAGCACGCCGACAATCCGATCGATTGGTGGGAGTGGGGCACCGAGGCGCTGGCCGAAGCCGAGCGCACCGGACGTCCGATTCTGCTGTCGGTGGGCTACGCGGCCTGCCACTGGTGCCATGTGATGGCTGAGGAGTCGTTCACCGACCCGCGGGTGGCTCGGCTCGTCAACGACAACTTCGTGTCGATCAAGGTCGACCGCGAGGAGCGTCCTGACATCGACCAGGTGTTCCTCAAGGCCACCCAGGCACTCACCGGCACCGGCGGCTGGCCGATGACGGTCTTCTGTACGCCGCAGGGCCGTCCGTTCTTCGCCGGGACGTACTTTCCGCCGCAGCGCCGCGGGATGCAGCCGTCCTTCCGTGAGGTCGTCGAGGCGATCGCCGAGGCCTGGCGGGAGCGCCGCGACGAGGCCGAGGCTGGTGCGCTGGCGATCACCGAGGCGCTGGCCGACGCGTTCGTGCCGTCCGCCGGTGGCACCGCCAAGCTGGACGTGTGGAAGGTGCAGCAGCAGCTTTCTGAGGCGTTCGACCCGATTAACGGCGGCTTCGGTGGCGCACCCAAGTTCCCCTTCCCGCAGGTGCTGGACGCGCTGCTGGTCAAGGGCGAGGCGGCCTCGGTCGACGTGGCCCAGCGCAGCCTGGAAGCGATGGCCCGCGGCGGTATCCACGATCAGCTCGGTGGCGGCTTCCACCGCTACACCGTCGATGCGGCCTGGGTGGTGCCGCACTTCGAGAAGATGCTCTACGACAACGCCTTGCTGCTGGGAACCTACGCCCGCGGCTGGCGGCGGACCCCCGACCACGACCCGAGCCTGCGCTGGCAGCGCGAGCGCGTGGTGCGGGGCATCGTCGGCTGGCTGGCCCGCGAGATGCGCACCGAGGCCGGCGGGTTCGCGGCCAGCCTGGACGCCGACAGCCTGGACTCCCTCGGCCAGCCGCACGAGGGCATCTACTACTGCTGGACGCCGGAGCTGCTGAGCGATGCGCTCGGCGCCGAGGATGGCGAGTGGGCCGCCCAGGTGTTCCACGTCACCACCGCCGGCACTTTCGAGCACGGCCTGTCGACCCTGCAGCTGCGCGGCAACCCCGACCCCGAGCGGCTGGCACGGGTGAGCGAGCAGCTGCTGGACGAGCGCTTCACCCGCTGTGCGCCGTTCCGCGACGACAAGGTGGTGGCCGCCTGGAACGGCTGGACGATCGACGCGCTGTGCCATGCCGGGGCCATCTTCGGTGAGCCGGAGTGGGTCGAGTTCGCGGTGGCGGCGGCCGAATGCCTGTGGCGGGTGCACTGGGTCGACGGACGGCTGCGCCGCTCGTCGGTGGACGGGGTTGCGGCCGAGGTGGGTGGCTTCGCCGAGGATTACGGCGCCGTGGCGCTGGGCTTCGCGCGGCTGGCCGGCGTCCAGGGGGACGCGGTCTGGCTGGATCGGGCCGTGCTGTTGTTGCAGACGGCCCTGGAGTTGTTCGGGGCCGACGACGGCGGCTTCTTCGACGCCGGCGTCGACGCGGAGCAACTTTACGCCCGCGCTCGCGACGTTGCCGACAACCCCACGCCTTCGGGCACCAGCACGTTGATCGAGGCATTGCGCCTTGTCGCGCTGCTCGCCGACCGTCCCGATTTCAGCGAGCGAGCCGATCGGGCGGCGCTCACCGTCCGGGGTGCGTTGGAGGGCAATCCGCAGTTCACCGGGTCGGGGTTGGTGGACGCGTTGGTGGCCGACGAGGCCCGCACCGGGCTGCGTCCGGCCGTGGCCGTGGTGGTCACCGACGATGGCGAGCCGCTGTCGGATCTGGTGCGAGCGACCTGGCGGATGTCTCCGGTGGGTACCGCAGTGGTCGCTGGCCCGGCGGGCACGGCGGGCTTCTCCCACCATTTCGACCAGCGCACCGAGACGGGTGTGTATGTCTGCCGAGGTGAGACCTGCTTCGCCCCGACCAGCGATCTCAAGGAGCTGCGGACCGCGCTGTGGAGTCGGGTGGGGGCGGGGGTGCCGACCAAGTCGGTGCCGGCTCCTCGCTGTCACGACGACGGCGACGAGCACTAGTCGGTGCTCGTTCGCGGGGGCTTTGGTGAGGGCTCAGGCGAAGATGGCGACGGTGATCGCGGCGAAGTGGCAGGCGGCGGCGATCACGGTGAAGGCGTGGAAGATCTCGTGGAAGCCGAACCAGGTCGGTGACGGGTCGGGCCGCTTGCGGGCGTAGACGACTGCGCCGAGGCTGTAGGCCACGCCGCCGAGCAGGATCAGGATGACCACGGCCGGTCCGCCGAGGGTCCAGAACTGCGGCAGCCAACCCACCCCGGCCCAGCCCATGCCCAGGTAGCAGGCCACGTTGAGCCAGCGCGGCGCGGTGGGCCAGGCGATCTGGACGGTCATGCCGGCTACGGCGATCGACCAGATCACCGCCAGCATGATCGTCGGATCGGGCAGCAGCGTGAGCGCGATCGGGGTGTAGGTGGCGGCGATGAAGGCGAAGATGTTGGCGTGGTCCCAGCGGCGGAAGATCGCCTTGGCGCGCGGACCCCAGTTGACCAGGTGGTAGGCGGCGCTGGTGCCGAAGAGGAGCACCGAGCCGGCCAGCCAGACGGCGGCGCCGACCTTGCCGGCCAGGGTGGGCGCCAACACGATCAGCAGAATGCCGCCGACGATCACCAGGGGAGTGCTGCCCAGGTGGAACCAGCCGCGCAGTCGTGGCTTGCTCTCAGCGATGGGGGCGTCCAGCTGGGTCATCGTCATCTGCGTCCTTACCTACGGTTGCGTAACTTACTCTAGCGTAGGTTTCGTCAGGTGCAAGCATCGCCGACGGGGACGAGGCACTCTGCTGTCACGGCCGGTCGTGCTGGGGTCGGGGCGGTAGGGTTTCGGCATGGCAATGGAGGGGTGGTCCAGAGGACTGGCCGACCGGGTGCAGTCCTGGGATTTCCTGTACCGCTACTACGAGCGGCGCCTCTTGGCCAACCTCGACCCGTCCGCCCTGCCGCGACACGTCGCCGTCCTGGCCGACGGCAACCGCCGCTGGGCCCGCACCAACGCGCCAGGACGTCCGCTGGTGGTGGGCTACCAGGCCGGCGCCGACAAGCTGATGGAGTTCGTGGGTTGGTGTTCCCAACTGGGCATTCCGCTGGTGACCTTGTGGGTGCTGTCCACCGACAACCTGCGTCGCTCGGAGGAAGCCGAGATCGCCCCCTTGCTGGAGGTGATCCGCGGCCTGGTGGCCGAACTGGCCGCCACCAATGACTACCGGGTGCAGGTGGTCGGTGATCTGAA
>CAZLJN010000176.1:0-5307 GCA_964559815.1 uncultured Propionibacteriaceae bacterium | reverse complement strand
CCACGGGGGCTTTCTGGCGGGTGGTGGTGACGGCTGTGCTGGTGGTGCTGTCGCCGGGGGTGGCCTACCTGGCCTCACTGCATGCGGTGCCGGCCGAGGCCGGCGTGCTGCGCCAGTTGCCGCCCGGTTGTCAGCTGTTCAGCAGTGGCGCCATCGGCGGGGCCTCGATCCTGGTGCGCCCCGACGTCCGGGTGTGGATGGACGGCCGCGCCGACTACTACGGACGCGCGCATCTGATCGACGGGTACGGCTACTTCTTCCAGACCAATGCCACCCCGGTGCCGCCGGGGGCGACCTGCGTGGTCATCGACTCCTCAGCCTCGGATTCCGGGCTGCTGCTGGCCGGCGTGGAGGGCTCGCCGCAGTGGCGGCTGGCGCTCACCGAGGGGCCGTTCCGGCTGTTCCTGCCCGCCGGCTGAGCCACTGCTGCGCTGAGTGGCTACTCTTCAGGGCGCAGCCGCTCCAGGGTGGATTTCCCGAACAGGGATTCCACGAGGTCGACGGTGAGCTCGGCGGTGGTGTTGTGCTCGTCCAGGGCGGGATTGACCTCGACCAGGTCGATCGAGCCGAGCCGTCCGGTGTCGGCGACCATCTCCATGCACAGCTGGGCTTCGCGGTAGGTCGCTCCACCTCGCACCGGGGTGCCGACGCCGGGGGCGACGTCGGGGTCGACGAAGTCCAGGTCGATGCTCAGGTGCAGATGGGTGTCGGCGTCGATGCCGGCCAGGGCGCGCACCATGGTGCGGCGCATCCCGATCTCGTCGATGAAGCGCATGTCGAAGACCTCCACCCCCTCGGCGCGCAGGAACGACTTCTCGCCGGCGTCCACGCTGCGCAGCCCGACCTGGCGGATCTGGTCGGTTGTGATCGCCGGACGAACGCCGGCCATCTCGGTCAGCTCGGTCGGGCCATGTCCGGCCAGGCAGGCCACCGGCATCCCGTGGATGTTGCCGGACGGGGTGAGTTCGGCGGTGTTGAAGTCGGCGTGGGCGTCCACCCAGATCACCCGCAGCTTCTTTCCGACCCGGCGGCAGTGGGCAGCCACCGCGCTGATCGAGCCGATCGCCAGACTGTGGTCACCTCCCAGCAGAATGGGCAGCCGGCCGTCGGCCAACTCGGTGGCGGTGGCCTGGTAGACCGCGCGGTTCCAGGCGATCACCTCGTTGAGGTGGCGGTAGCCGTCGACCGGGGGCAATTGCGGATTGTCGGGGCCGACGAGGTCGCCGACGTCACGCACGTCGCAGCCGAACGCGGCCAGAGCCGGTCCGATGCCGGCGACGCGTAATGCCTGCGGGCCCAAGCGGCAACCCAGTCGCGAGGCGCCGATGTCGGTGGGAGCTCCAATGAGACTTACCTGCTGCAACACTGCACTGTCCTGTTCCGAAGGATCTGTGGATAATCCACCCATGACGGTAGCCCACCGTAGCGATCCGACTCCACCACCACGGCGGGTGGCACTTCTGCGCGGGGTGAACGTGGGCCGCGCAGCCCAGCTCTCGATGCCGGCGCTGGCGCAGGTCGCCCGTGATCTGGGGTGGTCGGACGTGACCACGGTGCTGCGCAGCGGAAACCTGCTGTTCACAGCGTCGGTCAGTGACGCCGAAGCGGCCTCGGTGTTGAGCGCGGCGGTGGCGTCCCAACTGCGACTACAGGTGGCCGTGGTGATCCGCACCGGTGAGCAGGTGCAAGCCCTGCTGGATCACCACCCCTTCGGCGACGGTGATCCGGCCAGGACGGTGATCGCTTGCGCCGATCGGGAACTGGATCCGGCCGCGGTGCAGCGGCTGTTCGCACTGGTCTCGGGCACCGAGCAGCTGAAGGTCGTCGGCACCGACGTTTTCGCGGCCTTTCCCGACGGACAGGCCTCCTCGCGGCTGGCTGCGGGCATGGCCAGGGCCGCCGAACCGGCCGTGTTGACCGCCCGCAATCTGAACACCATGGTGAAGCTCGCTGACCTGCTGGCGCCGTGAGCGAAGAACTTCGAACCGAGCCGGTGTTCAGAGGTGAGTCGAGGACGTCGATGGGGGGTGGTCGGAGTTAAGGTGAAGGCCCGCTGACTTCCCCCAGCGTCGGGTTTGCCCAACCATTCAGACCGGAGGTCATAGGACAGCGTGTCGGCCGAATTCGTCCATCTGCACTGCCACTCGGAGTACTCCATGCTGGATGGTGCGGCACGCCTGAAGGATCTGGTCTCGACCGCCGAGGCACAAGGCATGACGGCGCTGGCGGTGACAGACCACGGCAACCTGTTCGGGGCGTACGAGTTCTACAAGGTCGCCAAGAACTCCGCGGTGAAGCCGATCATCGGCCTGGAGGCCTACCTCACCCCGAAAACCCATCGCAGCGAGCGCAAGCGTGTCCAGTTCGGTGACGGCACCGGCGACGACGTCGCGTCCAAGGGCGCCTATACCCACATGACGATCTGGGCGGAGAACCGCGACGGCATGCACAACCTGTTCCGGCTGAGCTCGCTGAGTTCGCTGGAGGGCTTCTTCTACAAGCCGCGCGCCGACCGCGAACTGCTGAACCGTTACGCCAAGGGCCTGATCGCCACCACCGGCTGTCCGTCCGGAGAGGTGCAGACCTACCTGCGGTTGGGGAATTACAAGGAGGCACTCGCTTCGGCCGCCGAGTTCCGCGACATCTTCGGCGCCGACAACTTCTTCGTCGAGTTGATGGATCACGGGCTGGAGATCGAGAACCGGGTGCGCGACGACCTGCTGCGGATCGCCAAGGATCTGAACCTGCCGCTGGTGGCCAGCAACGACCTCCACTACGTGCGGGCTTCCGACGCCGAGGACCACGACACCTTGCTGTGCGTGTCGGCCGGAGCCAATAAAGACACCCCCAACCGCTTCAAGTTCGACGGCAGCGGGTACTACCTGAAGTCGGCCGAAGAGATGCGGCTGTTGTTCTCCAACCTTCCCGAGGCCTGTGACAACACCTTGGCGATCGCCGAGCGATGCAGCACCAGCTTCGACGAGGGGGTGGGCACCTACATGCCCGACTTCCCGGTGCCGGCCGGTGAGACCGAGACCAGCTGGTTCATCAAAGAGGTCAACACCGGCCTGATGGACCGTTTCCCGGGCGGAGTGCCGGATTACGCGATCAAGCAGGCCGAGTACGAGGAGGAGGTGATCATCGGGAAGGGCTACGCCGGTTACTTCCTGGTGGTGGCCGACTTCATCAACTGGGCCAAGCGCAACGGCATCCGGGTCGGTCCCGGTCGAGGGTCGGGTGCAGGATCGATGTGCGCCTACGCGATGAAGATCACCGACCTCGACCCGGTGCCACACGGTCTGATCTTCGAACGCTTCCTCAACCCCGAGCGTCCCTCGATGCCCGACTTCGACGTCGACTTCGACGAGCGTCGTCGCGGTGAGGTGATCGCTTACGTCACCGAGAAGTACGGCAAGGATCGGGTCTGCCAGATCGTCACCTACGGCACGATCAAGGCCAAGCAGGCCATCAAGGACGCCGGACGGGTGCTCGGCATGCCGTTCTCGCTGGGGGAGCGGGCCACCAAGGCCTACACCCCGCCGGTGCAGGGCAAGGACGTCTCGCTGGCCGACGTCTTCGACCCGCAGCATCCGCGCTACGGCGAAGGCACCGAGTTCCGCGAGCTCTACAACACCGATCCCGACGTGCAGCGCACGGTCGACACGGCCCGCGGCATCGAGGGGCTGAAGCGGCAGTGGGGCGTCCACGCCGCCGGCGTGATCATGTCGTCCGCGCCGCTGCTCGACGTCATCCCGATCATGAAGCGGGAGCAGGACGGCCAGATCATCACCCAGTTCGACTATCCGAGCTGCGAGGCCCTCGGCCTGGTCAAGATGGACTTCCTCGGGCTGCGTAACCTGACCATCCTCGATGATGCGGTGCGCAACGTGAAGGTGAACCGGGGCTTTGACCTCGATCTGGAAGCGTTGAGCAAGGACACCACCGACCGGCCCACCTACGAGCTGCTGGCCAGCGGTGAGACCCTCGGCATCTTCCAGCTCGACGGCGGCGGCATGCGGGTGCTGCTGAAGCTGATGCAGCCGGACAACTTCGAAGACATCTCGGCGGCGTTGGCGTTGTACCGTCCCGGTCCGATGGGCGCCGACAGCCACACCAACTACGCCTTGCGCAAGACCGGACGCCAGCCGGTCAACCCGATTCACCCGGAACTGGCCGAGCCGCTGGCCGACATCCTCGACATCACCTACGGCCTGATCGTCTACCAGGAGCAGGTGCAGCAGATCGCCCAGCGGGTCGCCGGCTACTCGCTGGGTCGAGCCGATGAGCTGCGTCGGGCCATGGGCAAGAAGAAGAAGGAAGTCCTGGAGAAGGAGTTCGTGCCCTTCGAGGCCGGGATGAAGGCCAACGGCTACTCCGATGGCGCGATCCGGACCCTGTGGGAGATCCTGATCCCGTTCTCGGCCTACGCCTTCAACAAGGCCCACACCGCCGCCTACGGCCTGATCTCCTATTGGACGGCGTATCTGAAAGCCAACTACCCGGCCGAGTTCATGGCTGCGCTGTTGGAGTCGGTGAAATCCGACAAGGACAAGACCGCGCTCTACCTGGGCGAGTGCCGACGGATGGGCATCAAGGTGTTGCCGCCGGACGTGAACGAGTCCGAAGGCATGTTCACCCCGGTCGGGGAGGACGTCCGCTACGGCCTGGCCGCGGTGCGCAACGTCGGCGACAACGTGGTGGCCGGCATCGTGGAAGCCCGCACCGAATACGGCAAAGCCGTCGACTTCAACGCCTTCCTCGATCAGATCCCGTTGGTGGCCTGCAACAAGCGGGTGATCGAGTCGCTGATCAAGGCCGGCGCCTTCGACTCGATGGGGCACACCCGTCGCGGGCTGATGGAGTGCTTCGAGCGCCGGGTCGACGAGGTGATCGACCTCAAACGCAACCAGGCCAACGGTCAGGACGACCTGTTCGGCGACTTCGGTGGAGGCGGCGGAGAGAGTGTCGCGGTCACGCCGGTGCCGGACGTCCCGGAGTGGGACAAGCGCGTCCGGCTGGCTTTCGAGCGGGAGATGCTCGGGCTCTACGTCAGTGATCACCCGCTGCAGGGCTTGGAGCACATGCTCAGCGCCCAGCGTGATGTCAGCATCGGCGAACTGCGCTCCGACGACGGTCCTCGCGACGCCATGGTGACGATCGCCGGAATGATCACCCAGGTGGTGCGTAAGCAGACCAAGAACGGCGACTTGTGGGCCATCGTGACCGTGGAGGATCTGGAATCGGCGGTCGAGGTGCTGCTGTTCCCGAAGGTGTACGCCTCGGTGGCGCTGTCGCTGGCCAGCGACA
>CAZLJN010000175.1:0-5344 GCA_964559815.1 uncultured Propionibacteriaceae bacterium | reverse complement strand
CTTCGGTGTCCATGCCGGCGGCCAGTTGGTCGCGGTGCCGGCTGATGATGAACAGCGCGTAGTCGATGCCCACGGCCAAGCCGAGCATGATCGCCAGCATCAGAGTGGTCGAACTCATGTCGACAACCCCCGCGGCGATCTCGATGATCATCACCGCCAGGCCGACGCCGGCGAGCGCGCTGCCCACGGGCATCATCGAGGCGACGAACGAGCCGAGGGTGAGCAGCAGGACGACGATGGCCACGCCCAGACCGGCCGCCTCGACCACGCTGAGCCGGGGGACGTTCACGCTGAAGACTTCACCGCCGACCAGCACCTTGGCTTGTGGGAGCGATTCGGACAGTGATTCGGCGACTTTGGTCAGTTCTTCGCGGTGGGCGTCGCCGAAGGTCGACACCGTGCCCTGGACGCGGACGGTGACCCGTCCGGTGCGGCCGTCGTCGCTGATCAGGCCGGTGACGTGCTCGCTGTAGGGCCCGATGGTGCCGTTGACGTAGGGCAGCGCCTCGATGCGATCCAGCCAGCTCTTGATCTTGTTGGTGATGTCCTCGTCGGTGAGCTTGTGGCCGGCCGGCACCGTGACCACCACGGTCGCGGTCGCGTCAGCCGCCTCAGGGAAGGTGACCTTGAGCTGCTTGAGGGCGATGGTCGACTCGGCCCCGGGAATCTCGAAGACGTCGTTGAACTTGCCGCCGACCGTCGCTGCCAGGCCGCCGAAGAGAATCAGGATCGCCACCCAGGCGATCAGCACCCGTCCACGATGGCGATAGGACGCACGTCCGATGCGGTAGAGAAACGAGGACACGAGCATTCCTTTGTTGGCGAACGCGGCGAGATGCCGATATATCGGATACAAGACTGTATCCGATACAGAAGTGTATCCGGGTCAGCGAACCGGAGGTGCCCATCCAGCGGACTGCCGCTCTGCGATGCCGTCGAGGAGCAGGTCGAGGGCGAATTCGAACTCGAACTGATCGTCACAGCCGCGTCCGACCACCGAATCGTCGGCATGCCCGGCCGCGCCGGCCATCGCGGCCACGTGCGGAAAGGCCTGGCTGAGGCCGATCAGCTGCTCCGGCGTGGGGGGCGGCCCGGGGTTCGGGTCGTCGAAGAGCTCCTGGGTGAAGCCCCAGGCGCGACTGCCGAGGGCGTGCATGACGTGATGGGTCAGGGCATCGGAGAAGCCGGCCTGCCGGAACACTGCGATCAGGGAGTCGAGGTAGCTCAGCATGGTCGGCGTCTGGCGTGGCCGGGTCTCCAGGACGCGGCGCAGCCAGGGGTGGCGGAGCAGAAGTTGGCGCGCAGCGAGGATGCGCCCGCGGACGGTGCTGCGCCAGTCGTCCTGGCTGGTGAGTGGGCCCAACTCGGCCAGCACCACGTCGGCCATGCCGTCGAGCAGAGCCTCTTTGTCTGAGACGTGTTTGTAGAGCGCCATCGGCACCACGTCGAGGTCGGCGGCGAGGCGGCGCATGCTGACGGCATCGAGACCGTGGGTGTCGGCGTGGGTGACCGCGGTGGCCAGGACGCGCTCGCGACTGAGCCGTTCGCGCTTCGGATCCGGTGACATCCTTCCCTCCTCCACTTGACGGCGTACGGCGTACACCTTAGCGTAGTCGTACAGAGGTGTACGCCGTACACCCGTGAGGAGTATCTGATGTCTGATCGCCGTACCGCCCTGATCGCCGGGCTGCTCTACCTGGTCACGTTCGCCGCGTCGATCCCGGCGCTGCCGCTGCTGGCGCCGCTGCTGGACGACCCGGCCGGCTTCGTCGCCGGCGGCGCGGGCGGTGCCGGGGTGCTCGCCGGGGGCCTGCTGGACCTGATCAACGCCGCCGCCTGCATCGGCACCGCGCTGGTGGTCTACCCCGTCCTTCGCCGGACCGCACCCGTGGGGGCGCTGGGCTTCGTCCTTTCGCGCACGATGGAGGCGGCGATCATCGCCACTGGCGTACTCGCCGTTCTGACCCTCGTGACAGCCCGCAGCCACCTCTCCCCGGACGTTGCCGAGGGTCTGGTGGCCCTGCGCAATGCGACCTTCCTGCTCGGACCCGGCCTGATGCCGGCGGTCAACGCGCTGTTCTTCGGCGTCGCTCTGCTGCGTGCCCGGCTGTTGCCGCGCGTGATCCCGATCCTGGGCCTGATCGGCGCTCCGCTGCTGCTGGTCTCGGCGCTGGGCACCTACTTCGGCGTGAATCCCCAGGTGTCGGTGCTGTCGGGCATCGCGGTGATCCCGATCTTCTTCTGGGAGCTGTCGGTGGGGCTGTGGATGACCTTCCGGGGCTTCCGCGCCCCGACGGAAGCGGCCATGGCCGACTGATTCGCTACCTCGGCCAGGTTTCGACACGGTCGCTCCGCGGCCTGCTCAACCAACGCCGAGGGGTGGGTTGTCTCGGTGCCCCGGACTCCGCTGGTTGAGCAGCGGCGGAGCCGCGTGTCGAAACCGGCAGCTGTTGCGCAGGAACGACGGCAGCGCGTGGGGTGCCGGATTCGATACAGTTGTGTATCGAAAGACCCTGCGACCAAGGACGGTGACGATGACGACCACACCGGTGAGCACTCGTCGTCAGCAGACGCGCGACCGGCTGATGGCCGCGGCTGCCGAACTGTTCGCCGAGCGCAGCGTCCAGGCAGCGAGCGTCGAGGAGATCTGCGAACGCGCAGGCTTCACCCGCGGAGCGTTCTACAGCAACTTCGAGTCCAAGGACGAGCTGTGCCTGGCCCTGCTGCAGGTGCGGGGCGAGCAGTTCGTTGAGAGCACGAAGCGGGCAGTGGCCGAAATCCCCGATGCCGCGGTCACCGAACACACTCTCGCTGAGGTGATCGCCAAAGCCCTGGCGGTGTTCGACTCCAGCTTCGCCCTCGACGACCAGTGGGTCCTGGTGCGCAACGAACTGCGTCTGTACGCCCACCGCAACCCCAGCATTCGAGACGCCCTCACCGAGGCCGAGCACACCGCGAGCGCGGTGGCGGTCGAAGCGATCGTCGCGGCCCTGCAACGCCAGAACGCCCAGGTGCTGATCCCGGTCGACCAGTTGATGCTCACCTTGGACGCCTACTGCGAGCGCACCCGCCTGGACGACATCCTCAGCCAACGCCCCGATGCCGACACCGCCTGGCGAACCGGCATCGAACAGCTGTTGCGCGCCCTGGTCGTCCTGCCGTCCTGAGCGGGCGGCAGTCTCAGCCGACGGCTGGCCGCCGTCCGGCCAGGCCCGGAAGTAGCTGTGCTGACGCGGCGAGACGCGAGCAGGAATAGCCTGGAGTCATGAGTCCAGCCAGCGTGCAGACAGCGAACTTGGCCAATTCCAAGCTGACGGTCGTCGGCGCCGGGTCGGTGGGGACGTCCATCGCCTACGCCGCCCTGATCCGCGGATCCGCTCGTCAGATCGCCCTCTACGACATCGACGCCAAGAAGGTGAACGCCGAGGTTCACGATCTGGCCCACGGCACCCAGTTCACGCCGACCTCGGTGGTGACCGGCGGCGCCGACATCGAGGTGGTCAAGGACTCCTCGGTGATCATCATCACTGCCGGCGCCCGGCAGAAGCCCGGCCAGACCCGGCTGGAGTTGGCCGAAGTCAACGCCAAGATCATGGCCGACCTGGTTCCACAGCTGTTGGCGCAGGCGCCGAACGCCATCCTGGTGCTGGTCACCAACCCGTGCGACGTGCTCACGGTGGTCGCTCAGCAGGTCAGCGGGCTCCCGTCCGGACGGGTGATCTCGACCGGCACTCTGCTCGATACCTCCCGGTTGCGCTGGGCGATCGCGAAGCGCGCCGGGGTGTCCCTGTCGAACGTCCACGCCGCCATGTTCGGCGAGCACGGCGACACTGAGTTCCCGATCTGGTCGTCGGCCTCGATCGCACAGATACCGATCCGGGACTGGACCGACCCCGAGGGCCGCCGGATCTTCTCCGAAGAGATCCTCGCCGAGATCGCCTACGACACCGTCCATGCCGCCTACGAGATCATCGAAGGCAAGGGTGCGACCAACTACGCGATCGGCCTGGCCGGCGCCCGGCTGGTGGAGGCGATCCTGTCTGATCAGCGCAAGATCTGGCCGCTGTCGAGCGTGCTGGACGACTACCGCGGAGTCTCCGGGGTCGCGCTGAGTGTGCCCAGCCTGGTCGGTCCGACCGGTATCGAACGGGTCTTCGAGTTCCCGATGGACGCCCACGAGATCCGCCTGCTGCACACCTCAGCGGCGGCGATCAAAGCCACCTTGGCCAAGATCGGCTACTGACCCACTCCCCGGCGGACGGCGCAGGTTTCGCTCGCTGCCCACTCAGCGGGTTGGAGTGCCGCTGGTTGAGCGTGTCGAAACCCGGGCGTGGTTTCGACACGCTCGCTTCGCTCGCTGCTCACTCAGCGGTGCCAGGCAGGTCGAAGGCGTCACGCACCTCGGCGCGAATCCGCTCGATCGCACCCAGGCGGGTACGGCGGGCGAACAGCGGATGGTCGATGGTGGGCACGTCCACGACGACGATGCCAGGTAGACGCTGGCTGATCTCCACCCCGCCGAGTCGCCGGAACACCTCCTGGTCGACCTCGCTGAAGATCAGCACGGTCCGCCAGGTTCGCTTCGCCAGGCCGGTCAGGAAGGCGCTCGGGTCGGCCTTCGACCCGGTACGGGCGCGCAGCCGACGCAACCAGGTCGGCGCCCAACGCCGGTAGAGCCGCTGCAGCCACAGCATCAGCGAGCCGCTGATCTCGCGCGGCATCACCACTTCCTCGACGAACTCGTTCGGCTCGGCCGGATCGACCCGGTACTCCAGCGGATGAATCCCGACCACCAGCCGGGGATCGACCACCGTCGGCAGGCCGGCCATCCACGCGCCGGCGCACAACCCGGTCAAGGCCAGCCGGTCGCCGTCCACTCCGGCCGCCGCCACGATGGCATCCTGATCGTCGAGCCAGGTCCGGGTGTAGAAGAGGCTGGGCTCATCCGCCGCGACATCGCCGGTCTCGCCGGTGCCGCGACGGTCCACCCGCAGCGAGGCGGCGCCGTCGGCGGCCAGCAGGCGGGCCAACTCGACCTGATAGTCGCCGGCCCCCACCCGATGCTCGGACGCGCCAGCATGCAGCACCACCACCGGGGTCGCCGCGTCGGCCGTCCGCGGGCGGCATTCGATCGCGAACAACCGCTCCGGTCCGATCCAGCGGATGCGTTCGATCGCGTCACCCAGATCGAGCTCAGCCGAGAGCGGCGGGGTGCCGAGGTGGTGGCTCGGATCGCTCACCCGGGCGGCCAGCCAGTCGACGAGCGTCGCGATCGCCGCGGTCGGCATCACCGAGCTCACGCTGGAGGTGTCGAGGAACTCCGCCGTACCAGGCACCTCGATCT
>CAZLJN010000174.1:0-5370 GCA_964559815.1 uncultured Propionibacteriaceae bacterium | reverse complement strand
CGGGTGAACCGCTCAAAGACGGTTGGCTGGATCTCCGGCGCGACACCGGGTCCGTCGTCGCTCACCCTGATCACCGCTGAGCCGGCGTCGGCGCGCAGCGCGGCGGTCACCGAGGTGCCGGACGGGGTGTGGGCGCGGGCATTGGCCAGCAGGTTGGCGACCACCTGATGCAACCGATGCGGATCGGCCATCGCCGTCACCACTTCCTCGGGCAGATCCAGCGACCACTTGTGCTCGGAATCCGCCGCCCGGGCATCGCTGACCGCATTCAGCACGATCTCGGTCACGTCCACCGGGTGCAGGTCCAAGGTGGGTTGGGAGTCCAGTCGGGCCAGCAGCAGCAAGTCCTCGACCAGCACCGACATCCGGTCGGACTCGGATTCGATCCGGCTCAGGGCGTAGGCGGCATCCTCGGGCAAGGCGTCCTGGCCGCGTCGGGTCAGCTCGGCATAGCCGCGGATCGAGGCCAGCGGGTTGCGCAGTTCGTGGGAGGCGTCTGCGACGAACTGGCGCACCTTGGTCTCGCTGCGATGACGGGCGGCCAGTGCGCCTTCGACGTTGTCGAGCATGTGGTTGAAGGCCAGGCCCACCTGGCCGACCTCGCTGACCGGATTGGCGTCGGTGGGCGCCACCCGGATCGGCACCTGGCCCTCGCCGCGTTCCAGCGGCAGGTTCGACACCTGGGTGGCGGTGGCGGTGAGCCGATTCAACGGCCGCAGGCTGGCCTCGACCACCCGGCGGGCGGCCACGTAGGCGACCAGGATCACGCCCAAGGTCAGCAGCAGGGTCATCACCAGTTGGCTGGTAAGCGGCTTGGTGACGTCGGACATCGGCATGCCGACGAGGGTGTAGTTGGGCTGGGTGCGCACCATCACGCGGTACAGGCCCACGCCGTCGATGTGCACGGTGACCGGGCCGTTGGTGGCGCCGAGACTCAGCAGCTGGGCGTAGGCCTGGTCCGACAAGGTGATGCCGCTGGGATGGTAGGCGCCGTCGTAGTAGTCGATCCGGATCAGTCCCAGGCCGTTGAGGTCGCCGGGGCCGCGACCGGTGAAACCGCCCGGATTCGGACGTCCGGCAGCGAGTTGGACGCGCTCGTCCAACTCCCGCTGAAGGATCTGATAGCTGGCCAGCCCGGTGAACAGCCCGAGTACGACGGTGAGCAGAGCGACCAACGCGGTGACGCGAAGGACCAGTTGGCGGCTCAGCGTCCCCTTGCCCATGGTGGTCGGCGGCGCGGCGTCAGTCGCGGGGCTCTTGCCGGTGGTCATTCCACCGCCGGCTTGAGCACATAGCCGGCCCCCCGCATGGTGTGGATCATCGGCGGATGGTCGGCGTCGATCTTCTTGCGCAGATAGGAGATGTAGAGCTCGACCACGTTGGCCTGGCCGCCGAAGTCGTAGTTCCACACCCGGTCCAGGATCTGCGCCTTGCTCAGCACCCGGCGCGGATTGCGCATCAGGTAGCGCAGCAGTTCGAACTCGGTGGCGGTCAGGTTGACCACCTCACCGGCCCGGGTGACTTCGTGACTGTCCTCGTCCAAGGTGAGATCGCCGACCACCAGGGTCGACTCCGAGCGTGCCGTGGTGGCGCCTGATCGCCGCAGCAGGGCGCGCAGCCGGGCCACCAGTTCCTCCAGGCTGAAGGGCTTGGTGACGTAGTCGTCGCCGCCGGCGGTGAGCCCGGCGATCCGGTCGTCCAGGCCGTCCTTGGCGGTGAGGAAGATCACCGGCACGTCGGGCTGTTCGCTGCGGATCCGCCGCATCACCTCCATGCCGTCGAAGTCGGGCAGCATCATGTCGAGCACGATGGCGTCGGGACGGACCTCGCGGGCTGCCTTCACCGCGGCCAGTCCGGAGCCGGCGGTGGTGACCTCCCAGCCTTCGTAGCGCAGGGCCATCGACAGCAGTTCAGTGAGGCTGGCCTCGTCGTCGACGGTGAGGATGCGGATAGCGGTGCCGTCCGGGCGGGTGAGCGCCTGAAGTCCGCTGCGTGCCGTGATCGCCATGGAAGGACTCTCTCAGCGAGGGGTTGGTGCCTGCTGGCAGTTTGCTGTGGAAATCCTATGCGGTTGGCTCGCGCTCCGAGGGAGAACCTGGGTACCCGCTGTCGTCGAGGCTGCGCCGATGGCACGTCCGGTAGCGTGAATGAAGGTCGGGAGGAAGGAGCCCTCGGTGCGTGTGTTGCGCCAACTGCTCGGCCTGCTCGGTGAACTGCTGATCACTGCGGGCGCCTTCCTGTTGCTCTTCGTCGGCTGGCAGCTGTGGTGGACCGATGTGGTCTCCGACGCCGACGCTCGCACCGTGGTGTCCCAACTGCACAGTGACCCGGACGCCTGGGTGCAGCCCGGTCGGGTGACGCTCGGCGACGCCTTCGCGATCGTCCGCATTCCCCGGTTCGGCGCCGACTTCGCCCGTCCAGTCTATGAAGGCACGACCCGCGAGGTGCTGCAGCGGGGGATCGGCCATTACGTCGGCACCCAGCTGCCCGGCGAGGTGGGCAACTTCGCCGTGGCCGGGCATCGCACCACCTACGGCAAGCCGTTCAACCTGATCGCCACGCTGAAGACCGGCGATGTGGTGCTGGTCGAGACCACGGACACCTCCTTCGTCTACCGGATCACCGGCTCCGAGATCGTCGCGCCGACCCAGACCTCCGTGCTGCTGCCGGTGCCCGATCAGCCCGACGCCCGTCCCAGCGAGGCGAGGCTGACGATGACCAGCTGCCATCCGGAGTTCTCCGCCCGGGAGCGGTATGTGGCCTTCGCCACCCTGGACGCCCAGTACCCGCGCAGCCAGGGCGTGCCGGCCTCGGTGTGGGAGGTGGGTCGCTGATGTCGTTCTACGGCTGGCTGTGGCGCATCCTGCCCGGCCCGATCCCGGTGAAGGTGATCGCTGCGCTGATCCTGCTCGTCGCGGTGGTGGCCGCCATGTTCACCTGGGTGTTCCCCGCGATCGCCCCGTTCATGCCGTTCAACGAGACCACGGTGGAGTGAGCTGATGATGTGGCTGAGTGTCGGTCCGGAGATCATCCCGCTGGTGATCTTCCTGGTCAGCTTCGCCCTGGAGCCGCGCAAGTTCCGCACCGGGGTGTACCTGCTGGGGGCCGTGGCCTGGCTGGCTGTGATCGTCGTGGGCTGGACGCTGGCCGCGGCCAGCACGATCGATGACCGGCTCGGTGGCTGGTGGCTGCTGGGGCTGGTGGTGGTGGCCGGGCTGACCCTGGTCGGCTTGGCCCTCTTCATGATCGTGGCCGGGATCACCTTGGTGCGCCGCGAGGGCTTCCGCCTCACCCGGCTGCTCTCGATGGTGCTGGGCCTGATGGTGCTGGGCTACCTCGGCTGGCTGGCGGCAGGCATCGCCGGCGAGAACGTGGCCCAGGTGGTTTGGGCGATCTGGGCCGGACTGCCGCTGAGCTACTTCGGCTTCGGCTTCGCCGCCTTCGTCATCTACGGCGCGTTCTACCCGGCCTGGATGGTCCGCTTCGGGCCGCCGGCCGAGGCGGTGATCGTCCTGGGTTCGGGGCTGATCGGTGGTGCGGTGCCACCCCTGCTGGCCGATCGGCTGCGAGCCGGACGTCGGGTGTACGCCCACGCGGTGGCCAGCGGCCGCCATCCGTTGCTGATCACCAGCGGCGGCCAGGGGCCGGACGAGCCGGTCGCCGAAGCGGTGGCGATGCGTGACTTCCTGGCCGACGACGGGTTGGAGCCGGCCTCGATCCTGGTGGAGGACCAGTCCCGCAACACCCGGCAGAACCTCGCGTTCAGCGCCGAGCTGCTCCGTGCGCGACAGGTGAGTGGCCCGGTCGCGGTGGTCACCAGTGACTTCCATGCGCTGCGGGCCGCGCTGCTGATGCGGGCCGCGGGCATTCGGGGCTACACGGTGGGGGCGCGCACCGCCCGCTACTTCTGGCCGACCGCGGTGATCCGTGAGTATGCCGCGGTGCTGCGCGACCACTTCTGGCTCAACGCCTCGATCGTCGCGCTGAGCAGCATTCCGCTGGTGCTGGCCACCGTTCAGGCGGTCATGAACCGGCTGGGGTGAGGGTCAGCCGCGGCGGAGTTGCATCACCCAGAACGAGCCGCGGCGGTCGGCGCTGTCGATGCGCAGTCCGGTGTCGGCCCACGCGTCCGGCAGTCGGGTGGGCGTCTGGTCGTTGGCCGGGCCCACCGGGGAGATCCAGATCGTCTGGGGAACGCGGGAGAGCTGGGCGTGGAGGTCCGCCTCCCCGACGGGCTCGGGCCAGATCCATGGCGAGTCCGCAGAGATGGTGAAGGCGATCTCGCGTGCGGCGAGATCAGGCCGCACGCAGTTCAGATAGGCGTGCACCACATTGCTCTCGGTGACCAGCGGCTGATCAGGGGCGTCGGCGAGCAGGCGATCGACCGAGCCGATCATGGCGGCGACCTTCACATCGTGGCCATCGGCGGCCCGGACGGCGCGCTGCAGCGGCACCATCGCCGCCACCTGAGCCAGCACGATGAGCGCGGCCACCGCGCTGGTCACGATCGCGGCCGTCCCGGGGCGCGGCGGTCGGCGGAGCACCCGGGCCACCAGCATCCAGACGCCGCGACCGAGCGTGAGGGCGCCGATCACAGCCAGCAACGCGCCGGGGGCGAGGATCGGCACCAGATAGCGCGCACGGAACAGGCTCGGCTGGGCGACCGCCAGCGCGAGGGACAGCGCCAGCGGGACGAACGCCCATACGCTCGCCATCCGTGCGGCGGCGATCAGTCGGTTCCCGGCCCGGCGGCGCTGAAACCCGGCCGCGACGCCGACGGCCACCAGCAGGGCGATCGGCGCCACCAGCGCAGGCTCAGGGAACACCACCAGGAGTTGCACCAGGCGGTCGCCGATCAGCTCCGGCGACACAGGGCTGCCCGCCAGCGGGCCGCGTCCCATGGTCACCCCGACCCAGATCGGCACCGAGAAGACCACCAGCGCCGCAGCCATCGCGAACGCGTCCTGGCGTGCCCGGTGCCAACGCTCGGCCCGGCTGGTGCCGGGAAGGACCAGATCGGCGACCAGCATGGCCGGCCAGGCGAAACCGGCGAACAGGCTGGTGGTCGCCGACAATCCGAGCAGCGCCACCAGGCCGCCGCCGGTCCGCAACCAGTGACCCCACCGGGCGACAAGACTGCGGCTGGAGTCGGTCTCCAGGTCGGGGCGTCGCCAGGTGTCCCAGGCCAGCCAGGCGGCGGCCGCGGTCAGCATCAGCAGGGCGTACGGGCGGGCGTCCTGGGACCAGCGGGCGAATCCCGGCAGACCGATCAGCAGCCCCGCGGTGAGCGCGGCGGGCAGCACCCCGAGGCGTCGCACCACCAGCGAGAACACCACCATCGCGGTGGCCGCACCGGCCACCGCGGACAGA
>CAZLJN010000173.1:0-5409 GCA_964559815.1 uncultured Propionibacteriaceae bacterium | reverse complement strand
ACCATCGGCCAGTTGCGCGGTGGCGGTGGTCAGCGAACCGCCGGTGGCGGCGTACGCGCTGCTGCGCCAGGTCTGGGCGCCGCTGACCCAACTGCCGGCGCCACTGGCGAAGCTGCTCGCACCGGTGGCGTAGCTCGACGCCCCGGTGCTCAGGGTGGACAGGCTGCCGGCCACCTGCTGCACACCGGCGGCCAACGCCGGAGCGCCGGAGCGGGTGTCGGCCGCCTGCGCCAGCCCCGCTTGCAGGGCGCTCAGGCCGTCCGCGCCGTCGCTGAGCTGCTGCGCACCGGCCGCAGCCGTACTGACGCCGGTCACGTAGGCGTCCAGCCCGCCGGAGAGTTGAGCGGCACCGGTGGCGGCGTCGGTGGTGCCTGCGGCCAGAGCCTGGGCGCCGGCAGCCAGCTGGGACGCCCCCACGTTGAGCTTGTCGGCACCGTCGACGGCGTCACTGAGGCCGTCGGCCAGCCGGAAGGCGCCGTCAGAGGCGGTGTTGAAGCCCTTGCGGGCGTCCCCCACCCCGACCAGCAGAGTGTCGACCGCGCCCTTGCCGACCTTTTCGCGAATCGCGGTCTGCATCTGCAGCATCGCCGACTGCCCGAGTCGGGTGGCCAAGAAGGAGTTGCTGTCGTCGTAGTTGACGAAGACCCGCGCAGCCTGCGGATCCTTTCCGCCGAGCGCGTTGATCCGGCTGGTGAAGTCCGACGGGATGGTCACCGCGAAGTAGTACTTGCCCGAGTCGAGCCCCTTGACCGCCGACGTCGGGTCGGTCACCACCCAGCCGAGATCGGCATCGTCGGTGAGCTCCTTGGTGACGTCGTCGCCGTAGTGCTGCAGGGTGCCGTCGTCATCGGTGGCGGCGATGTCGGAGTTGACCAGGGCCACCGGCAGATCGTCCATGCGGGTGGTCGGATCCCAGAACGCCCACACGTACATCGCGCCGTACAGCAGCGGGATGAGCAGCATGACCGCGATCGCGGCGCGGGTGATGGGTTGGCGGGCGAACCGCTTGAGTTCGGTTCCGTGCGAAGTCCAGGCAAACATGATTTCTCGTCCGTTCGGGTTCGGGTTCAGCCGATGGCGTGGGCGGGCAGCGCGACATGCGCCGGCAGGGTGGCCCAGCCCAGTCGGCTGAGTTCGCCGGCCGCGGCGGCGGCCACCACCACGGTCACGCCGCTGGCGGCGATGCCATGCAGGCATTCCCAGACCTTGCGGCGTCCGTCGGTGTCGTGCAGGGAGTCGATGTCGTCAATGACGATGAGTTCGGGGTCACTCAGCATCGCCAGGGCGAGGCGGAACAACAGGTTGTCGGCCTCGTCGAGTTGGTGGATCAGCGTGTGGGCCTTCGGCGCGGGCAGGTCACCGAAGACCGGCGCGCACGCCTCGGCCACGCGGGCATCGTCGGGGGTGCGGACGATGCGGTACCACGGCGCCATCCAGGCCTCGCGTTCGCGCAGGGTGGCGCCGACGGTCACCTCCTCGTCCAGGTCGTCGAGGCCATGGACGCCGACGGCCGCGCTGCTGAGCTGGACTGCCCGGCGTCCGGCCGGGAGGCGGCGTCCGAGCACGGTGAGGTCACTGCCGCGGTTGGGCTTCATCCGTCCGACCAGGGTCAGCAGCAGCGAGGTCTTGCCGCTGCCCGCCCGTCCGGTGATCAGGGTGATGCTGCCGGGTGCCAGCTCCAGATCGACGGGGCCGAAGATCCGTCCGCGGGCGCCGTCCAGTTGCAGCGCCTGGGCGCGAACGGCCGGTTCGCTGGTGGTCTCGGTGCCCTCTCGGACCGCCTCGATGCTGGTGTCGATGCTCACGTTGTGCTCCCTTCCTCCCCTCTAGAGTAGTTAGACTGACCGGTCATTGCAAAAAGATTCGAGGATTGCCGCCAGACTCCGCACGAAGCGGGGTTATGAGCCGCTCATGACGGACGCCCGCACGAGACTCCGCCGATAGCCGGGTTATGAGGCACGCACCGGCCCTCACAACCCGGTTTCGTGCGGACCGTCACACAGCAGGGCTTCCCCGGCCCGCCACTGGAGAGGCCCGGCGTCCGCGCCCGACCCTCGACGACCTCGTCGTGCCAGAACTAAGCACCGGCACGGATGTCGGCGGGCAGCTCGGTCGAGTAACGGATGCTCTCGAACCTCACCGCACAGCCCTCCCCGTTGGGCGACTGAGCCAGAAAGCCCACGTGGCTGAACGGGAGATCCGGGCCGAAGGTGAAGACACGCACCATTCGCCAGGACAGGCCGTCAACCGAGGCATGGAATGCAACGATGTGAGCCATCCGGGCGATACGGAGCCAAACACGTCCGCCCTCTACGCTGAACGCGTTCGCATCGTCTGCGTAGTCACGTGTTACCACTGAGACGACGAGCGGTTCCCCTTCGCGAGAGTATTCGAAACACAACTTCGCCCAATGGCGATCGTCTGTCCACAGGACCAACACGCCCGCGTCAAAGTCGTCCGCGAACTCCACGGTGACCTGCGCAGAAAGCTGGAAATCTCCGTCGGGGAGCGGAGCCAGGAGCCGATCGGCGTTGAGGCGAGTGAATGCGTCGGGGACATCTGTATACCCCGGGTCGATGAAGAAGTCGGTACCCGGAGAGGCCGCTGTCCAGACCGAGTCGGTTCCGGCCAGCCAATCGGCATCACCTGCAGGAGTGAGCGGTGTCGGAAACGTTGCGAGATTGATTGCCACTGTTCAAATTCCCCTTCATCTGGGCCTTCGGCAGGTTCATGCCGAGGGACATGGTCGGACACCCTTGTCCTGAGTCCGAGCTAGCTGGAGCGGGTCAGTCAGGCACGGTCCGAGCAGCCGAGGGGTCGGCCGCGAGCGACGAGGCGGGCAGCTCGACCCCCCTCACTCGTCAGCCGCCATCAGATGCCCACCTCAGCAGTGACCTGGCGGGACCTGACCATCCAAATTCGGGCCGCCAGCTCGGCGATTGACCAACTCCACGACAAGACTGCCCCCCGGTGAGAACCGTGTCAACACGTGTTAAGTGGATTGACTCGTGCCAACCGCGATGCGCCGAAGGAGTAGGCAAATGCCGTGAACCTCTCCGCCGGGCTGGACCACTCGAGGCCCCGATCAGGATCCGCCTGAACCAGCAGGAACAAGGTGGGGTCGCCGAGCAGGCGACGCTCCAAAACCGGACACGAGGCCGATGCCAGGTCGAGCGGAAGTACACCAAATCGCCCGACTTGGTCTGCTCGAAAGCGGTTCAGTCGACGGCGGCAGAGAATGCCACGGGTGGCCTCACCATCAGGTGGAGGCCCGCTCTACGATGCGTGTGGCGTCGGAGGGCAGTCCGACGAATGGCGGCGAATCGGCCGATGCGCGGTTCAGTCGATGCATCGCGCCGGCGAACATTCGGTCGATGGCTGCCCGGACGTCGATTGCCACCGTGGTCAACGGGGGGACGCACACGCGTCCGGACGGGCTGTCGTCGACGCCGATAATGGCGAGATCCTCGGGAATGCGCAGACCGAGGCCACTGGCCGCTGCCACCAGGACTGCACCGACGTCGTCGTTGTAGCACGCAATGGCGTCGGGTCGCGGATGGTGCGCCAGGTGCGCCTCAAGCACGGCTCGGGCCTCAGCCACGCCGGCCGGGACCGTGATCGAGCGGGGCTCGGGCAGGCCCCAAGACTCACAGGCGCCGGATACCGCGGCAGCCCGCCCCGGCCCCATCACGTCGTTGCGGTGGTCCGCCCGCAGGGCGTAGTCGATCCGCTTGGCCCCTCGGGCGACGAGATGTTCGACCTGTCGGGCTCCGACTGTGTCACCTTCGTTCCCACTGACGACCGGGAAGCCGTCGGCTTCGAACGCGTCACGCTCAGTCGGGCTGAGCGCTCCGATGTCCAAGACGATCGCCGGCCGAAGCTGGTCGACCAGGCTCCGCAGCGAATCGATGTTCTGGTGCACGTACTGGGTGACAAGGAGCAGGCCTTCGTCCGCGAGCCGGTCGGTGAGTAGGTCGACGACCTGCTGGAAGAGTTCGTTGAGGGTGACGTAGGGGACCGCCAGGACCACGATGTCACTGCGCCCGGAGACGAGGGCCCGACCCACCACGGATGGCCGGTAGTTCAGCGCCTCGGCAGCCTTGAGAACACGCGCCACCGTCTCGTCGGCGAACAGGTGGGCGCGTCCGTTGAGGATCTGGCTGACAGTCGGGCGCGAGACCCCCGCCCGCCGCGCCACCTGGGCGCTCGTGGGCGGTGCCTGGCGTTCGCCGCGTGGAGTCACCTCTCGCCTCCTCCGGCGCTCGTGTTGGTCAGGTCAGGCTACTGCGCCGGCCGGACGGGGATGTCGAACTCCTCGGGCCGCCCCCCGTAGCCTGCTCTGAACTCAGACGTTGGTGAGTTCGTCGCGTCCAGAGTCAGCCCTGACGGCTGCCGATGAGTCCTACCCCTGCCTTCGGACGCTTCAGCCGTGACAGAAGAGCGCCCGGTCCATGATGGTCCTTCCACGCTCGTTGGTCAACGCGCGTCAAGTGTGGATTAACACGTGTTGACTCATGGATCGCGGAGGAGCAAACTACTCACACACGAGCTCTGAGCGGCCAGCATTGGTGCCGTCCGTGACAGGCCCGGATCGATCAAAGAAGACTGACTCGCCGCCTTCGTGCGCGAGGCCGGGCAGCCCATCACCGCGATGGTCTCCCGCACATCCAGGGAGGAACGCCCATGAAACGCACCCAGACCCAGGGCACCGATCCGATCTGCCCGCCGGGCACCGATTTCGCCGATGCGGTCGCTGAGGTCCGCGCCGGGAAGGACCTTGACGCGGCCGTCGACGGCCTCATCGACAAACTCACCGAAGCCGAACTTCTCAGCCTGCTCGACGGGGACCTGCCCACCCTCAAGGGGCTGAAGGAACTTGGGAAGCACTACAACGGGACTCCGGTGGAGGCAGGCCGGTTGGATCGGCTGGGCATTCCCGGCATCCGGTTCTCGGATGGTCCGCGCGGGGTCGTGATGGGCAACTCCACATGCTTCCCGGTGGCGGTGTCGCGGGCGGCGTCGTGGGACGTTGACCTTGAGCGTCGCGTCGGCGAGGTGATCGGCAAGGAGTGTCGGGCACAAGGCGCGAACCTGTTCGGCGGGGTCTGCGTAAACCTCGCCTACGCGCCCGGATGGGGTCGCTCTCAGGAGTCCTACGGGGAGGAGCCGGTGCTCCTGGGCGCCATGGGCGCCGCGCTCGTCAAGGGCGTGCGCCCGTGGGTGATGCCGACCGTGAAGCACTTCGCGCTGAACTCCATGGAGAACGCCAGGTTCACTGTGGACGTGTCCGTCGACGAAGACGTGCTCAACGAGGTATTCCTGCCGCACTTCCGGGAGACGATCCAGGCGGGGGCGGACTCGGTGATGAGCGCCTACACCCCGTTCTGTGACGGCGCCTTCGAGTGCTGG
>CAZLJN010000172.1:0-5416 GCA_964559815.1 uncultured Propionibacteriaceae bacterium | reverse complement strand
GGGTTGATCTTTTGGCCCATGCTCAGGCTCCCTTCTCGGTCTTCGGTTCGACCACGACGGTGATGTGGCTGGCGCGCTTCAGGATTCGGCTCGCCGAACCCTTGGCTCGCGGACGGATCCGCCGCAGCGTCATACCTTCGTCGACGAATGCCTGCGACACGAACAGCTCCTCGGCCCGGAGGCCTTCAGTGCTTTCGGCGTTGGCAGTGGCGCTGGCCACCACCTTGTACACGGGCTCCGAGGCCGCCTGCGGGGCGAACTTCAGCACGTTCAAGGCGTCGGTGACGTCCATTCCACGGACCAGCTCGATCACGCGGCGAACCTTCAACGGGCTCATCCGCACGTGCCGGGCGATCGCGTAAGAACCGGGACGATCCCCGAGCAGGGAGGCGCGACGACTGGGTCGCTCTTTGTTGCTCATGGTTGTTTGCGTTCCTCTTCTCGCCCGCTCAGCGGCGGCGTGACTTCTTGTCGTCCTTGATGTGCCCGCGGAAAGTGCGGGTGGGGGCGAATTCGCCCAGCTTGTGGCCGATCATCGCCTCGGTCACGAACACCGGCACATGCTTGCGGCCGTCATGCACCGCAATGGTGTGCCCGATCATGTCGGGGATGATCATCGAGCGCCGCGACCAGGTCTTGATGACCTGCTTGGTGCCCTTCTCGTTCTGGGCGTCGACCTTCTTGACCAGATGGTCATCGACGAAGGGGCCCTTCTTCAGGCTGCGTGGCATTGGTTTACCTCACCTGTCCTATCAGCGCTTCTTGCCGGACTTGCGGCGGCGGATGATCAGGCGAGAACTCGCCTTGTTCTTGTCACGGGTGCGGCCTTCAGGCTTGCCCCACGGGGTCACCGGGTGACGACCACCGGAGGTCTTGCCCTCGCCACCACCGTGCGGGTGGTCGATCGGGTTCATGGCCACACCACGGACGGTCGGGCGGACGCCCTTCCAGCGGTTACGGCCGGCCTTGCCCCAGTTGATGTTCGACTGCTCGGCGTTGCCGACCTCGCCGACGGTGGCGCGGCAGCGCACGTCGACCAGGCGCATTTCGCCGGACGGCAGACGCAGCGTGGCCATCTTGCCCTCACGGGCGACCAGCTGGATCTTCGCACCGGCCGAGCGGCCCATCTTGGCGCCACCACCGGGACGCAGTTCCACTGCGTGCACCGTGGTGCCGACCGGGATGTTGCGCAGCGGCAGGTTGTTGCCGGGCTTGATGTCGGCGGCTTCACCGGCTTCGACCATCGCACCCTGGAGCAGGCCGTTCGGCGCGATGATGTAGCGCTTCTCGCCGTCCAGGTAGTGCAGCAGCGCGATGCGCGCGGTGCGGTTGGGGTCGTACTCGATGTGCGCGACCTTGGCCGGGACGCCGTCCTTGTCGTAGCGACGGAAGTCGATCAGCCGGTAGGCCTGCTTGTGGCCGCCACCGATGTGCCGGGTGGTGATGCGGCCGGAGTTGTTCCGACCACCGGTCTTCGGCTTCGAGGTGACCAGCGACTTCTCCGGAGTGGAGCGAGTCAGTTCGACGAAGTCGGCCACCGAGGAGCCACGACGGCCCGGGGTGGTCGGCTTGTACTTACGGATACCCATGAGTTCGTTTTCCTATCTCAGCTTCCAAAGGCCTTAGACGTTGGCCCCGGAGAAGATGTCGATGCGCTGGCCCTCGGCGACGCTCACAATGGCGCGCTTGGTGTCCTTCTGCTTGCCCCAGCCCGCACGAGTGCGGCGGCGCTTGCCCTGGCGGTTCGCAGTGTTGACCGCGGTCACCTTGACGCCGAAGACAGCCTCGACCGCGATCTTGATCTCGGTCTTGTTGGCGTCCGGAGCGACCAGGAACGTGTACTTGTTCTCGTCCAGCAGGCTGTAAGCCTTCTCGCTGACCACGGGGGCCAGCAGGATGTCGCGGTGGTCGCGAATCTTCAGCTCGCTCACTTGGTCTCCTCCTCGGGCTCGGCCTTCTTCGCGGCCTTCTTCGGCTTAGCTTCGGCCTTCGCCTCGTCCTCAGCCTTGGGCTCAGCGGCCTTCTTGGTGGCCTTCGGCTTCGCCTCGGCGACCGGCTCAGCGGCAGCCTCGACGACGGTGACCTCGCTGGCGCCCTTCAGCGGACCAGCGACGAAGTAGGCCAGTGCCGCGGTGGTGAAGACCACATCGTCATTGACCAGCACGTCGTAGGCGTTCAGCTGATCGACAGCGATGGCGTGGACAGTGGGCACGTTGCGCAGGCTCAGCCAGGCGACGTCCTCATCGCGGTCCAGGACCACCAGGATCTTCGCGCCGGCGATCGCCGCCAGCGCCTGCAGCGCCGCCTTCGTGGACGGAGCCTCGCCGGTGACGATGGCTTCGATCACGTGGACGCGGCCGTCGCGGGCCCGATCGGACAGTGCCCCGCGCAGCGCGGCGGCAATCATCTTCTTCGGGGTGCGCTGGGCGTAGTTCCGCGGCTGCGGACCATGGACGACACCGCCGCCGGTCCACTGGGGCGCACGACGCGAACCCTGACGGGCGCGGCCGGTGCCCTTCTGACGCCACGGCTTGGCGCCACCGCCGGAGACTTCGCCCCGGGTCTTGGTGGAGTGCGTGCCCTGGCGGGCAGCGGCCAGCTGGGCCACCACGACCTGGTGGATCAGCGGCACATTGGTCTGGACATCAAAGATGGTGCCGGGAAGTTCGGCCTTGCCGGACTTGGTGCCGAGCACCTCGACGGTACGAGTCTCGCTCATGCCTTGGCTCCCTTCTTGGCAGAGGTCCGCACGACAACAAGCGCGCCCTTGGGGCCGGGCACGGAGCCCTTCACCAGGATCAGGCCGCGCTCAGCGTCCACTGCATGAATGGTCAGGTTCTGCACGGTGACCTTCTCGACACCCATCCGGCCGGCCATCCGGGTGCCCTTGAAGACGTGACCGGGGGTCGCGCAGGCGCCGATGGAACCGGGCGAACGGTGCTTGCGGTGCACACCGTGGCTGGCGCGCAGACCGGAGAAGCCGTGACGCTTCATGACGCCCGCGGTGCCCTTGCCCTTGGTGACGCCGGTGACGTCCACGATCTCGGCGGCGGCGAACACATCAGCGTTCAGCTCCTGGCCGAGGGTGTAGGTGCTGGCGTCGGCGGTGCGCAACTCCACCAGATGCTTGCGGGGAGTCACCCCCGCACGCTCGAAGTGGCCGGCAGCAGGCTTGGTGACCTTCTTGGCCTTGACCGCACCGAAGCCCAGCTGGACGGCGGCGTAGCCGTCAGCATCGGGGGTGCGGACCTGAGTGACAACACAGGGGCCGGCCTGAATAACAGTAACCGGCACGACCTTGTTGTCGGCGTCCCATACCTGGGTCATGCCGAGCTTGGTGCCCAGCAGGCCCTTCACAGTTCGATCGCTCATCTGGACTGACCTCACGGAAGCTTGATCTCGATGTCGACACCGGCCGGAAGGTCGAGTCGCATCAGCGAATCAACCGTCTTCGGCGTCGGGTCGAGGATGTCAATGAGCCGCTTGTGGGTGCGCATCTCGAAATGCTCGCGGCTGTCCTTGTACTTGTGCGGAGAACGGATCACACAGAACACGTTCTTCTCGGTCGGCAGAGGCACGGGGCCTGCGACCTTGGCGCCGGTACGGGTCACGGTGTCGACGATCTTCTTCGCCGAGGAGTCAATGACCTCGTGGTCGTAAGCCCGGAGTCTGATCCGGATCTTCTGTCCCGCCACTGGTTCGTCCTTCTTCTCGTCATTCTCGCGCCGGTGCATCTTCCGACGGAGCGTGCATTGCTCCGACCCCCGAGGTCGGGCGTGTCGGGCCGATTCTGGGCCGCGCATGACCGAGTTTGATTGGTCGTGGTAGGGCCCGGCACCAACGCGCCAGACGTGCCGGCAAGGCCGCCTTTTCAGGTGTCCTTGTCGGAGCAACCTGCCTATCCTCCCACGCCTGCGGCGCTGATGCAAAATCGCCGGCACAGGAGGAGAATGGCCGCCATGCCCTCCTCGAACACCCCTATTTCGCATGCCCAACGCCATCTTGGCGTGGGCATCCTACTGGGGTTGGCAGCGTCCCTGGCCTTCGCCGCCTCCGGCACTTTCGTCCGCCCGTTGTTGAATGCCGGCTGGACGCCGCTGGCCGCGGTGCTGTGGCGGGTGGTGGCCGCCTCAGCGCTACTCCTCCCCCTCGGCTTCTGGGTGCTGCGCGGACGTTTGAGCTTGCTGCGCCGGGAATGGAAGCTGATCGTCACCTTCGGCGTGCTGGCGGTGGCGGTCGCGCAGGGCATGTACTTCTCCGCGGTGTCGCGGATGAGCGTCAGCGTCGCGCTGCTGCTGGAGTACATGGCCCCGGTGGCGCTGGTGCTGCTGGCCTGGGTGCGACAGCGGCATGCACCTTCCAGACTGGTGCTGGGCGGGACGGCGGCCAGCCTGGCCGGGCTGTTCTGCGTCCTCGATCTCGCCGGCGCGCGTTTGGACGGCCTCGGCGTGCTCTTCGGCATGGGCGCGATGGTCGGGGCCGCCGCCTATTTCGCGCTGGGGGCGAAGCCGTCCGAACTGCCGGCCCTCGCCCTGCCCGCTTTCGGGCTGCCGGTGGGGGCGATCTTCCTGGCGATCCTTGTCGCCTCGGGCGTGTTGCCCTACGCCGCGCCGCTGGTCGAGGTCGATCTCATGGGCGCCGCGGTGCCGTGGTGGGTGCCGCTGGGCGTGGTGGTGCTGTTCGCCACCGCGGCGGCCTATGCCCTCGGCGTGGCCGGCATCTCACTGATGGGCGAGCGCCTGTCGAGCTTCGTCAGCCTGTCTGAAGTGCTGTTCGCCGCCCTAGTGGCCGCGATCGTGCTCGGCGAGGTCCCCACCGTGATGCAGCTGATCGGCGGCGCGTTGATCGTGCTGGGTGTCGTCCTGATCCGACTGTCCAGCGGGAACTCCCCCGCCGGCGTCCCCAGCCTGGTCGAGGAACTCGAACCCGCCGGACACCCCGATCCCGAGCCGGCCGCCGCGGCGCCGGCGCGGCGCTGATCCGCTCTGCCCTTCCCACCTCCGGGAGCGAGCCTGCACGCAACCTCAGAGCGTCAGCGCGGCATGCGTCGCCAGATCGGACGGGGCACCATTCGCGCGATGGCGAACATCACCTTCAACTGCCAGGGAATCCACAACTCGACTCCCCTGCCGCGGGTGATTCGGCCGACCACGGCCTCGGCCACCTGATCCGGGGTGGACGAGAATGGCGCCGGCTCCATGCCGGCGGTCATCCGTCCGATCACGAAACCGGGACGGGCGATGATCAGATGCACGCCGCTGCCGTGCAGCGCATCAGCCAGACCGGACGCGAACCCGTCCAGCCCGGCCTTGGCCGAGCCGTAGACGTAGTTGGCTCGACGCACCCGAGCCCCGGCCACCGAGGAGAAGGCCACGATCGTGCCGCGCCCCCGTGCCCGCATCCGACCGTCCTGGCC
>CAZLJN010000171.1:0-5453 GCA_964559815.1 uncultured Propionibacteriaceae bacterium | reverse complement strand
GAGTTGTTCGCCGAGCTCCTGCGCGATGCCGTCCAACGGGCCGAACGGCAGTGCCCACGGGCGTTCGTCGGGGTCGACATCGGCTTCGAGGAGGTGCCGTCCAACCTGGTCGGCTGGTGGTCGAGTCAGGTGCCATTGGCCATCGCCACCGCCGCCGGCCCCGGACGTCCGGCCGCAGTGGTGCTGTTCCGGCGTCCGCTGGAGCACCGGGCCACCTCCACTTCGGAGTTGCGGCGCCTGGTGCATCGGGCGCTGCTGGAGCAGCTCTCCGCGCTCACCGGCATTCCACTGGACGAACTCGACCCCACCGGCGAAACCAGCGAGGACGAGTAGCGCTCGCGGACGTTGCGCCGAGGACGACCACGCAACTGGCGACCCGGCACACCGCCACGGGTGCCCGGTCGGGAGACGCGCCCTAGCCCAGGTGCGGGTTGAAGACCACTTCGGCCCGGTGGGCCCGGCTCTCATCGGCGACCAGGTCGAGCACGGCGGTGCCCTTGACCGCCCCGAGCGTGGCGGTGGCCAGCACCGCCGCCCGCACCGCAGTTGCATCAGTCTGGATGCGAATGCTCACCGCGTCGGCCTTCGGCAGCTCCACCTGCGCGGTCGAGGACGCCGCCACCGTGACCGGAGTGGTTTGCGGGGCACCCTTGGCACCGGCGGTCAGGCTCACGTTCACCACCACGTCGGCATTGGTCGGGTTGACCAACTGCAGGACCCCTGCGGTCTGCTGACCGAGCGCGACCGGCCACAACGCGTCGGCAGGCACAGCCGGCGCCGCACCGTCGACGACGGTGTCGTACTTGGCCGGTACCTGGCCGTTGTCGGCCGACAGCCCGGCCGCCACCGGCAGGCTCGAGGTCAGCTGCACCGCCGCGGCCTGGCCGGCCAGGCCTGGTGCGAGATCCAGCGGCATGGTCACTCCCGGCGGCACCTGGACCCGGGCGGCGTTGGCCAACTGCGAACGTCCGGTCGGGCCGAGCACATCGATACTCACATCAGCGGTGAGTTCGCCGGGGTTGGTGATGAGCAGAGTCCTCTTGCCCTTCCCCGCCGGGACCCCCGGCAGCACCTGATCGGTGGCCGGGCCGGTGCCTGCCGGCACCCACTCGGCCGACAGCGGCGTGTTGCCCTGCCAGGTGAGCTGGCGGACGAAAGCCGCCACCCGGCCTTGGGAGGTGGATACCCTCAACGTGATCGGATCCTGATGCCGCGGAATCGCCCCCAGCGCCACCGAGCTGGACGAGTTGCCCTTCACCGTCAGCCCACGCGGAGCGCTCAGCCGTCCGCCCGTGCCATAGGCGACCAGATCGACGACGGCATCGGTGGAGTCGAGATTGACCAGCACCAGGTCGGACTGCGCCGCCTCGGTGATGTCCACGCCGGTGAACCAGAACGTCGCCGACGGCGCCAGGCAGCTGGTCAGCGACAGCCCGCGACCGGGACCGCCGGGCGCACTGGCCGAGGTGGTGGCACCGAACAGCTGGGAGCGCCCGACCGACACGCGCACCGGTTGGCCCGGGTCCGCCACCACCGCCAGGCCCTCGGTGTCGGTGGCCTTCTGCGGCGTCGACAGCTTGGCCGTACGCACCTTCTCGTTGGCGCTTTGCGCGGCCACACGAATGCGGGTGGCAACCGAGCTGAAAGCCGGGCACACCACCGACACGCGCGTGGTCGACTCGCGCAGCTGCTCCGGCGGCGCATTCACCGCGCCGCTCAGACTGGTGGCCAGCACGGCGGCACCCACGAGTCCGGCGATTCCGGCCGGGTAGATCCAGGGCTTCACAGTTCGCCTCCCACGATGCGCCGCGGCTGCGTCGGCGGACGGCGGCGCACCGACGGTGCCGCCAGCAAAGCCAACGCGGCCAGCCCGGCCAACTGGATCCACGCCCACCACGGGCTCCCTGCCACCAGGTGGTAGCGCAGGGTGCCACCGGCAGCGCCCAGTCGGAAACTCATCCCGGGCCCGTCATTGGCGATCGGCTCCAGGCGCTGGCCGTCCAGTTCGACCACCCACCCCGGATCGTTGGGGACGGCCAACTGCAGCACGCGCTCGGCAGCACCCGGCGGGATCGGCTCACCGTTGCCGGTGATCACCCGATTCTGGCCGTCGTCGACCACCGCGATCGCCGAGTTCGGCACCGGCCAGACGAACTGGGCATCGGTGCCGGTGCCCAGGCCGAGGCCGGGGGTGTTGTTGATCGAGATCCGCTGCGACGCCTCGCCGCCGGACAGGGTCACATAGGAGACACCCAGACGCACCAGATCGGGGACGATCAACTCGTCGGCGCTCTCCCCCACCAACCGGGTCACCACGGACGCGGCCAGCGACTTGGCGTCGGAGCTTCCACCGAAAGCCAGGCCGCGTTCGGCGTCGCCCAGCCGCGAGAAGCGATGCTCCGACAGCGCCCAGCCCACCTGCTCAGCGTTGGCCGACATGGTCAGCGTCCGCCCCGGTGTCGTGGACACCTGAGCGTCGGCGACGAAGGTGGGCACGGTCTCGGCGGGGCCGCGGGTCAGACCCAACTGGCCGGCCAACACCCACCAGCCGAGGCCGGTGAGCAGGACGGCAGCCGTGGCCAGCGCCAGGCCGAGCAGTCCCAGGTGGCGCACGCCGAGGTTCTTGCCCGACAGCTCCGTGGTCACGCCTTCGAGGCCGCGCCCGGCGGCGACCAGCAAACCAGCGGCTGCCAGCACCAACCACTCCAGACCTTCGGGACGAGCCGAGATGCCCGGCGGCACCTGCACGACGAGGCGGGTGATCACCACAGCGATGATCATGGCCGCCGCAGCCACGGCCAGACCCGGCAGGGCCTGCGTCGGACGCCGCCAGGCGCCCACCAAGGCGGCCAGCCATAGCACTGCGAACAGTCCGATACCGATCCAGGCGGGGGCGCCGGCGTCCAGCGGATGACCGAGCACCAGCATCCACGGCGCCACCGCAGTGGTGGGCGCCAGGCTCGGCTCGATCCCGGTCAGCAGTCGGCCCGGGTAACGCAGCATCAGCCCGCCCCACGGTCCGATCAGGGTGATCAGCGGGGCGGCGACCACCAGCGACACCTGCAGCCACACGTGCGGACGGCCCGCGCGTAGCGCCAGCAGGATCGCCCCGACCAGCGCGACCAGCCAGAAGGCCGGCACCAGGGCCACCACCAGCAGCAACCAGAACGACACCGCACCGGCGGCCCGCCAGCTCCACTCGGTGACCACCAGCCAGTGCCGGGCGCTGTAGGCCAGGACCGGCAGCAGGATGCTGATCGCGGCCACCCCGAGGCTGCCCACGTTCAGTCCGCCGATGATCGCCGGGATCAGCGCGTACGCCAGGGCGGCGAGCCCGGCCAGGTAGCGCTCGGAGACGACCAGCCGGAAGACCCGGAAGGCCAGCAGCCACGACAGCGGCACTGCCAGGCACAGCAGAATCGTGACCAGCCAGTCGGGATGTCCGAAGGCGAGCAGCGAGACGATGCCGACGATCGCGGCCCACGGCGTCCCGGTGCTGGCCCCGCCGGCCACCGGCTGGAAGTAGGAGTCGATCAGCGCGGCCGAGGTTTCCGGCGCCGGCAGCAGCTGGGCGGCCGACAGCAGCCCGGCTTCGTAGCTGTTGCGCGAGGCGAGCAACGCACCGATGGTCAGCACGGCTCCCACGGTCGCGGCCAGCGGGATCTGTTGGCGGCTGTCTCCGACCTCGGCGAAGTCGTCGCCGGTCATCTCGTCGAAGCTGACCGAGTCGCCCCGGCCGGAGAAGGTTTCCAGCCAGGCGCCGAAGCGGGTGGCGGTCAGCGCGGCCGCCCGGCGGACGCCCGAGCCGAGCGCCGGGCGCAATGCTCGGGTGGTGGCGGCCGTTCCCGGCTTGACCGGCAGGGAGGCCAGTTCGCGGTTGAGGTCGCGCCGCATCCGACGGTTGCGGAGCCACTGCCACAGTCCGCCGAACTCTTCGCTGGCGCGGGTCAGGTCTTTGCCCAGCAGGTAGCCCACCGCGACGATCAGGGTGGCGACGATCAGCCGCAGGCCCACGGCCCAGCGCCAGATTCGCTTGGTGTTGGCCACGGTCAGGGCCAGGCCGGCCGCCCGGTCGAGATCCGGGTCGCTGAAGGCGGCGTAGTTGGTCAGCTGGGCTTCGGGATCGGCCATCACCTTGTAGCCGGTGAGGTTGGCACGCCATCCGAAATCCAGGCCCCAGTGGCTGCGCGGCAGGTCGGTGTTGAAGCCGCCGAGGAATCGCCAGGTGTCGCCGCGCACCAGCATGCCGGCGGCGGGGACGCCGAGGGCGCGGATCGGTGTCAGCTGGCCTTGGTACAGCTCTCCGGGATCGGTGAGCAGGTGCATCCGGCCGTTGCCGGAGATCGTCTGGGCCCAGTCGCTGACCAGCTTGCCGGCACCGCGTCGGCGCGGCTCGATCAGCAGGCAGCCCACCACGGACGCTTCACGCTCGGCCAGCACCCGAATGAGTAGCCGCTCCAGGGCGTCCGGTTCGGGGACGGTGTCGTCGGGGACGATCCACAGCCAGTCGCCGCCTTGGGCGGGATCGAGCGTGGTGGTGATCGAATCGACGTCGACGCTCTGTTCGTTGAGCGCGGCGGTACAGCGATACGGGTCGCCATCGGCGGGGACCATGACGGCCACCACCCGAAACCCGCTCAGATCGACTGCCTGCGCCTCATCGAGGTCGTGCAGCCAACTCCATGGATCTAGACCGAACTCGTCAACGCCTTCGCTCACGCGCAACCTTTCGGAACCGGAACCCCCACACCGGAGTCCCAGCCTACCGTGACGCCACGGACCCTCAGATTGCGCTCTTCTTCAGACGGCGCCGCTCCCGCTCGCTCAGGCCACCCCAGATGCCGAACCGCTCGTCCTTGGCCAGGGCGTATTCCAGGCACTCGGAGCGGACCTCGCATGAGAGGCACACCTTCTTCGCTTCACGGGTGGAGCCGCCCTTCTCGGGGAAGAACGCCTCTGGGTCGGTCTGAGCGCACAACGAACGGGACTGCCAACCCAGCAATCCCTCTTCGCCCTCAGGCTCCACGATCAGGAACAGTTCCTGCATGTGTTTCTCCTCGACCCGTTCGCAGACAACTGCGAACCATGTACTGAATTACACGCTTGTCATTACCCGGAAGTCAACCCCGGGTGAGCTACCATCGCGCGCTGCGAAACGGATTTGTTGTCGTACCCCCGGCTAGTCACCCGTAAGGGGACGCGGGGTATTTGCCGGATCGGCTGCCTCGGGCATCCGATCCTTGCCAGGCTCTCCGGCCGCCGCGGCATCGGCGGTCCACCACACGCTGCCGGCGGCAGCATCCCGCGTCCAGGTGGTCGAGTGCGACTCGGCCTCCGGCTCGGATGATTCCGCCGTCTCGACGGGCAGTTGCGGCATCGGGACGGTGGTGGACGCGGTCTCGATCCGACCGGCCTTCACCCCGCGCAGGAAGATCCACAACGTGGCCGCCAGC
>CAZLJN010000170.1:0-5487 GCA_964559815.1 uncultured Propionibacteriaceae bacterium | reverse complement strand
ACGTCGAGCTGAACACCGCCACCAAGATGTTCTGCGGCTGCGCCAACATCTTCGGCTCCGAGCCGAACACCAACACCTGCCCGGTCTGTCTGGGCCTGCCCGGTTCGCTGCCGGTGGTCAACGCCAAAGCGATCGAGTCGGCGATCCGGATCGGTCTGTCCCTAGGCTGCGATATCGCCGAGTGGTGCCGGTTCGCCCGGAAGAACTACTTCTACCCGGACATGACCAAGGACTTCCAGACCTCGCAATACGACGAGCCGATCGCCTTCGACGGCCAGGTCGAGCTGGAGGTCGATGGTGAGGTCTTCGTCATCGAGATCGAGCGGGCCCACATGGAGGAGGACGCCGGCAAGCTGGTGCACGCCGGTGGCCTGACCGGCCGGATCGGTGATGCGGAGTACTCGCTGGTCGACTACAACCGGGCCGGCACGCCGCTGATCGAGATCGTGACCCGTCCGATTCGAGGCACCGGAGCCAAGGCTCCGGCAGTGGCGAAGGCCTATGTGTCCTACTTGCGTGACTTGATGCGGGCCCTCGGCGTCTCCGACGTGCGAATGGAGCAGGGCTCGCTGCGGTGTGATGCGAACGTGTCGCTGATGCCTACCGGCGAGACCGAACTGGGACTGCGCACCGAGACCAAGAACGTCAACTCGCTGCGCAGCATCGAGGCCGCTTTGACCTACGAGATCCGTCGTCAGGCCGCAGTGCTGGCCGGCGGTGGCAAGGTCCACCAGGAGACTCGCCACTGGCACGAGGAGGGCTACACCACGCCGGGACGGTCGAAGGAGCAGGCCGAGGACTACCGCTACTTCCCCGAGCCGGATCTGGTGCCGGTGGCGCCGAGCCGGGAATGGGTGGAGGAGTTGCGGGCCACGCTGCCCGAGGCGCCGGACGTCCAGCGCAAGCGGCTGCAGGCGGCCTGGGCCTTCGCCGATCAGGAGTTCGCCGACATCGTCAATGCCGGCGCTCTGGACCTGATCGAGGCCACGGTGGCGGCCGGTGCGAGTGCGTCGACGGCGCGCAAGTGGTGGCTGACCGAGCTGGCGCGTCGCGCCAACGAGGCCGGCGTCGAACTGGCCGAGTTGGCGATCACCCCGGCCCAGGTGGCCGCAGTGCAGGCGCTGGTCGATGCCGGCACGGTCAACGACAAGCTGGCCCGTCAGGTGATCGACGGCGTCCTGGCCGGCGAAGGTGAGCCGACTGATGTGGTCACGGGCCGTGGGCTGGCGGTGGTCTCCGATGACGGCGCTCTGATCAGTGCGGTCGATCGTGCCATCGAAGCCAATCCGGATGTGGCTGCGAAGATCCGCGAGGGCAAGATGGCTGCGGCCGGCGCCCTGATCGGCGCGGTGATGAAGGACCTGCGCGGGCAGGCGGACGCCGGCCGGGTGCGCGAGTTGATCGTGGAACGCCTTGGCTGAGGCCACCCCTGATGAACCGGTGGACCTGACCCCCGGGGGTGAGGTGCACCCGGATGTGCAGCTCGATCCGCCGACCCGGCGGGCCTTGTGGTGGCTGGTGGCGCCGGTGCTGCTGGTGCACCTGGTGGCGCTGTACATGCCAGGCAACTCGTCGATCCCCGAACCGGTATATGTCGATAAATTGGTGCATGCGGCGCTGTTCGGGGTGCCGACGTGGCTGCTCGGACGGCTCACTCGGCGACCGTGGTTGATCGCCTCGATCTTCGCGGTGCACGCGGTCTTCAGCGAGGTCGCCCAGCTGCTGTGGGTGCCCGGACGAGACGGCGACGTCTTCGATGGGGTGGCCGACCTGGTGGGCATCACGATCGCGCTGGTCTGGTTGCTGCGAACTCGAGACGATCGCTGAGCCGTGCCTACCCCCGGCGCCTTCGATGCGCTCTCTCCTGCCTTCCCCGGCCGTGCAGCCTGGGGAACGGCCGCACGCCTGCGCGCCTGGCAGGTGGAAGCCTTGGCCCGCTACCGCACGCTGGACGCCTCCGACTTCTTGACCGTGGCGACGCCGGGTGCCGGTAAGACCACCTTCGCGCTGCGGGTCGCCACCGACCTGATCTCCGAGCGGCAGATCGAGCAGGTGATCGTGGTCACCCCGACCGAGCACCTGAAGGTGCAGTGGGCCGAGGCTGCGTCCAAGGTCGGGCTACATCTGGATCCGGGCCTGGGTAAGAAGGCCGGGCGCAGTCGTCAGTTCCATGGCCAGGCGATCACCTACGCCGGGGTCGCGGCAGCGGTGCATCGGTTGGAGGCGCTGACCGTGCGCGCCAAGACCTTGGTGATCTTCGACGAGATCCATCACGCCGGCGACTCGCGCAGCTGGGGCGAGGGCATCAGGCAGGCGTTCGAGTTGGCCACCCGTCGGCTGTGCCTGACCGGAACGCCCTTTCGCAGCGACACCGATCCGATCCCGTACGTGCGCTACCTGGAGGGTGCCGACGGGGTGCGGCGATCGGATCCCGACTACGTCTACGGCTACGCCGAGGCGCTGCGGGATCAGGTGGTTCGTCCGGTGATGTTCCTGGCCTACGGCGGCGGCATGCGCTGGCGCACCCGGGCCGGCGACGAACTCGCCGCGAACCTGGGCGAGCCGCTGACCAAGGATCTCACCGCGCAGGCCTGGCGCACCGCGCTGGATCCGGCCGGCGAGTGGATGACCGCGGTGTTGCGCAGCGCCGACCGTCGCCTGACCGAAGTGCGTCGGCACGTACCGGACGCCGGCGGGCTGGTGATCGCCAGCAATCAAAGACAGGCCCGCGCCTATGCGCGGGTGCTGGAGCAGCTCGCGGGGGAGCGCCCCACGGTGGTGTTGAGCGACGACGCCGCCGCCAGCCGCAAGATCGAGCGGTTCAGCGCCAGCACGGAGCGCTGGATGGTTGCGGTGCGAATGGTGTCGGAAGGGGTGGACGTACCCCGGCTGGCCGTGGGCGTCTATGCCACCGCGACTTCCACGCCGCTGTTCTTCGCCCAGGCGGTCGGACGCTTCGTGCGCAGCCGCCGACGTGGTGAGATCGCCAGCGTGTTCCTGCCGACCGTGCCGATCCTGCTCGCGCACGCCAGCACGATGGAGAAGCAGCGCGATCACGCCCTGGGCAAGCCCGCGAATCCCGAAGAGGGCTTGTGGGATCCCGAAGAGGCGATGCTCGCCGAGGCGAACCGGGCCCGCCGTGTGGCCGAGTTCGAGGGTGAGCAGGAGACGCTGGAGGCGATCGCCGCCTTCGATCACGTCCTGTTCGACGCTGCCGCCTACGGCCTGCAGACCGCCGCAGCCAGTGACGAGGAGGCCGACTATCTGGGCTTGCCGGGCCTGCTGGAACCCGACCAGGTCGGGGCGCTGCTGGCAGAGCGGCAGCGCCGCCAGTTGGCCCGGCGCGATCGCCAGGCCCGTCGGGAGAAGGAAAGCCCCGAGGTCAGCCTGCATCGGGCGCTGGAGTCACGGCGCAAGGAACTGAACTCGCTGGTGTCGCAGGTGGCTCGGCTGCGCGGCGTCCCGCACAGCCACATTCACGCCGGCCTGCGCCGGGAGGTCGGCGGACCGCCGCTGGCCCAAGCCACCACCGAGCAGGTCGAGGCCAGGATCGCCATGGCTCGCCGCTGGCTCGCCGCCTCCTGAGCCCGTCGCGAGACCCGGAAAACACCACGCCGACGCCCGCTGATGCGGACGCCGGCGTGAGGTGAGACTATTCGGCGGCTCAGACCACCCGGGCCGACAGCACGCCCTCGATGGCCAGAATCTTGGTCACCACGGACGCCGGGATCTCGCCGTCCACATCGACCAAGGTGTAGGCCAGGTCGCCGCGGGACTTGTTCAGCAGGTCGGCGATGTTGAGCCCCGACTCGGCCAGCAGCGTCGAAATCTGGCCGACCATGTTGGGCACATTGCTGTTGGCGATGGCCAGTCGCTGGGTGCCTTCGGAGCGCGCAAGCTCGGCATTGGGGAAGTTCACCGAGTTGGTGATCGTCCCGTCTTCCAGGTACGCCTTCAACTCCTCGGCGGCCATGTAGGCGCAGTTCTCCTCGGCCTCATTGGTGGACGCGCCCAGGTGCGGCAGGGTGACCACGTTGGGGCGCTTGTTGAGTTCCGGGGTGGGGAAGTCGCAGACGTAGCCACGCAGGCTGCCGGACTCCAGGGCCTCGACCACCGCAGCCTGATCGACGATCGGCCCGCGGGCGAAGTTGACCAGCACGGCGGACTTGCGCATCGCCTTCAGCTGGTCGGCACCGATCAGGCCACGGGTGCCGTCGACCAGCGGGACGTGGATGGTGACGATGTCGGCGCGCTTGAGCATGGCCTCCAGGTTGGTCACCCGCTCGACCTTGCTCGACAGGTTCCAGGCGTGCTCGATGGTGATCGCCGGGTCGTAGCCCATCACCTTCATGCCCAGGCCGATGGCGGCGTTGGCCACCTCGACACCGATGGCGCCCAGGCCGATCACCGCCAGGGTGCGGCCGGGCAGCTCGAAGCCTACGAACTGCTTCTTGCCGGCCTCCACGGCCTTATCCATCTCGCCGGCGTCACCGTCGAGGCGATGGGCGAACGACGCCGCCGGAATGATGTTGCGCGCAGCCAGGAACAACGCGGCGACAACCAGTTCCTTCACCGCGTTGGCGTTGGCGCCGGGGGTGTTGAAGACCGGAATGCCCTTGGCGCTGTACTCGGCGATCGGGATGTTGTTGGTGCCGGCGCCGGCGCGGGCGACCGCGAGCACCGAGGAGGGGATCTCCACCCCGTGCAGGCTGGCCGAGCGCAGCAGGATCGCATCGGGGGAGTCGATGTCATTGGCGACCGCGTAGGTCGCTTCGGGCAGGCGGTTCAGGCCCACCTTGCTGATGGCATTGAGCGTCTTGATCTGAAAGGTCATTGGTTCCTCACCCATTACGGCGTTCGAAGTCGGTCATGAAGTCGATCAGCGCCTGTACGCCCTCGATGGGCATGGCGTTGTAGATGCTGGCTCGCATGCCGCCCACGCTGCGGTGGCCGGCAAGGTTGGTCAGGCCGGCCGCGGCGGCCTCGGCCACGAAGGCCTTGTCCAACTCGGCGTTGGCCTGCAGGAAGGGCACGTTCATCCAGGAGCGGGAGTCCAGCGCCACCGGGTTGGAGTAGTAGCTGCTGGCGTCGATGTAGCCGTACAGCGCCTCGGCCTTGGCGCGGTTGCGCTCGGCCATCGCCGACAGGCCGCCCAGGTCGGTGACCCACTTCAGGATCAGGCCGAGCAGGTACACCCCGAAGGTGGGCGGGGTGTTCAACATCGAGTCGGCGGCGGCCATGTCGGCGTAGTTCCAGATCGACGGGGTGCCCGGACGGGCCTTGCCGATCAGGTCGTCACGCACGATCACCACGCACAGGCCCGAGGGGCCCATGTTCTTCTGCGCGCCGGCGTAGATCAGACCGTAGTCGGCCACGTTGATCGGACGCGACAGGATCGTGGAGCTGAAGTCGGCGACCAGCGGTACCTCGCCGGTGCCCGGGACGTAGCCGAACTCCACGCCGCCGATGGTCTCGTTCGGCGTGTAG
>CAZLJN010000169.1:0-5520 GCA_964559815.1 uncultured Propionibacteriaceae bacterium | reverse complement strand
CGAACCCGCTAGTTAAGAGCCAGCTGCTCTGCCAGTTGAGCTAGCGGCGCGCGAGCAGAAACTCTACCCCAGCCAGTGGCGGAGTGTGAAATCAGCTCGCTGACAAGTCACAGACCTGCCGGTTCGGGGGTGCTTCGAGGAGGCGGGCGGCGCCCCGGCGAGGACGGCCCCGCTCCGGTGCCACCCCCGCAGCCGTAACCCGGATAGGTTGGAGCCAGCACGAACCCGTGCTGGTCGCCAACCGCTGGAGGTCCCCTGTGTCGGACGCTGAAATGCCCCACGGCCCGGGGCCTGCGCCCTCGATCCCTGATCTGAAGCGCAAGCTGCGCACGTCCCGGCGGCTGAATCTCGCCCTCGCGGCGATGTCGGCCTTCCTGTTGGTGGTCATCATCACCCAGCAGGTGGCGATGTCCGGCCCGAGCGGCGCCGGTGTGACGCCGACCCCGACGTCGACGGCGTCCGGGCAGACGCTGGCCGAGAAGGTGGCGCGTGGCCAGGCGGACGATCCGATGGCGTGGGGCGATCCGAAGGCGCCGGTGGTGATCGTGCAGTGGACCGACTTCCGCTGCCCCTTCTGCGCGGCCTTCGCCAAGGACACCCTGCCGGTGCTGTTCACCGAGTACATCGACAGCGGAAAGGTGCGCTTCGAACTGCACGATGCCGCCCTGTTCGGTGACCAGTCGGTCGATGCCGCCGTGGCTGCCCGCGCAGCCGGCGCCCAGGGCAAATACCACGAGTTCATGACGGCGCTGTACGACGCCGCCCCGCAGAGCGGGCACCCCGACCTGCCGAAGGAGAAGCTGATCGCCTTCGCCACCACGGCCGGCGTCCCCGACCTGAAGGCGTTCGCTGCGGCCCTGGACGATCAGTTGCTGCACCAAGACGTGCTCGATGCCACCGCCGCGGCTCAGAAGCTGGGAGTGAACTCGGTGCCGTTCTTCGTGGTCGGTAACCAGGTCGTCAATGGCGCGCAGCCGCTGATGAACTTCCAGTCGGCGATCGAATCCGAACTGGCTAAGAAGTAGCCATGTCGGTCGGCCTCGCCGGAGCCTTTCTGGGTGGAATCCTCACCCTGCTGAGTCCCTGCTCGGTGATGCTCCTGCCGGCGTTCTTCAGCTATGCGTTCTCCAGCGCCGGGATGCTGGTCGGGCGCACCGGGGTGTTCTATCTGGGGCTGATCACCACGCTGGTGCCGCTGGGGATGCTGGCCGGCAGTCTGGGCGCGCTGATCTCGGCCAACCGCTCGGCGCTGGTGATCGGCGCCAGCGTGCTGGTGATCGTTCTCGGGTTGCTACAGCTGATCGGAGTGAGCATTCCCGTCGTCGGCCGGTTGGACGGGCAAGGCGGGGCCTCGGCGCTGAGCGTGTATCTGCTGGGCACGGTCTTCGGTATGGGGACGGTGTGCGCCGGCCCGATCCTCGGGGCGGTGTTCACCCTGGCCGCGGTCGGCGGGAACGCCCTCTACGGCGGAGTGGTGCTGCTGGTCTATGCCGCCGGCATGGTGCTGCCGCTGCTGGTGCTGGCCTTCGCCTGGGATCGGGTGCCGAAGCTGCGCGACTGGCTGCGTCCACGGCAGCTGGTGATCGCAGGGTGGTCGAACGCCTGGACCTCGGTGATCGGCGGCCTGGTGACGATCCTGCTGGGCGTGTTGCTGATCGTCACCGACGGAACTCTGGCGCTACCGGGGCTGATGTCGGCCGAGCAGGCGATGGGTGTGGAGACCCAGGTGATGATCGGGACTGCTCAGCTGCCTGATTGGGCGGTGGTCATCCTCGCGTTGGTGGTGCTGGGGGCGGTGTTCGGGCTGCACAAGCTCACCCGTCGCCGGGCGGACGCCTAGGCCCGCTCAGCCCCGTCCGTACTTGCGGATGTGCGCGATTCGCTGACGACGCAACTCGTCCAGCTCAGGATTCGGCAGTGGGTCGAGCGGGCGTCCGAGGGCGAGTTCGAGCAGATGATCGGCCAGCTCCGGGTTGCGCGCCAGGATCGGCCCGTGCGGATAGGCGCCGACCACGTTGCCCTGGACGGCACCCTCGGTGCCATCGTTGGCGTTGCCGATGCCGATCTCGACGCGGGCCAGGGGAGCGGCCTTCGGGCCGAGTCGGGTGAAGCCGCCGTGGTTCTCGAAACCGGTGATCAGCGAGGTGCTGCCGTCCGGCTTGGTCCAGGTGGTCAGGATCTCGCCGACCGCACGGACGTCGCCGCGGCGGGTGTCGACGTCGAGCAGTCCGAGGCCCTCGATCACTTCGTCGTGGTCACCGACGGTGAAGGTATTGCCGACGATCTGAAAACCGGCGCACACCGCGAACAGCACCGCCCCGCGCTCGACCGCACCGAAGATGTGGCCGTCGGCCTTGAGCCCCTTGACCGCAGACACCTGGGCGGCGTCCTCACCGCCGCCGAGCAGGTACACCGAACCGGTGGACGGCACCACGTCGCCGGGCTCGACGATGGTCACGGTGGCATCGATGTCGCGCCACTGAAGGCGCTTGGCCAGCACCATCGCGTTGCCGCGGTCACCATAGATGCCCAGCAGCGACTGGTACACCAGGACGATCTCCACCGGTCTCATCGCAGCCCCGCCATCTTCAGCAATGCCTGGAAGGGGGTGTAGGTGGCGATCACGTCGACCGCGTCGGCCCCGGCGTCGGCGATGGCGTCATGGAGATCGGCGGTGATGGTGTGCTCGACCCCTGCGTAGCTCAGTCGGACGGCCAGGTCGTGGGCGCGCGGGCCGGTGCAGATCACTCGGCGCCCGGCCAACTGTTCGTACTCGACATCCCACAACCAGGAGACGTCCTTGCCGTCGGCGGCCACCGAATCGATGGCCAGCACGACCGGATCGGATTGGGCCAGCGGCAGCGCCTCGGCCCAGCCGGCGGGGTTCTTGGCCAGCAGCAGCCTGGCGTTGGTGTCGCCGAATCGTGCCGTGGCGAACCGTCCGGCCGGGGAGGTGACGGTGTGCATGCCGGCCAGGGCGGCGTCCAGGCCGACGCCGAACTCGAGGGCGGCCGCTAAGGCGCAGGCGGCGTTGGAGACGTTGAACGAGCCGGGCACCTGCAGGTCGGGAGAGACGCGGGTGCCGTCCGGCAGGACGATCTTGGTGCCCTCGACCCGGTAGTCGCAGGCGGGTTGAGTGAGGTCGCAGCCGGGACAGTCCCAGGTGTCGCGGCCATCGGCAGGGACCCGCACCAGCAATTCGCCGCAGGCCGGGCACAGGGCGCCGTCGGCGTGCCAGACGGTGTCGGTCTCCACCCAGATCACCCGGGACGCGGTGCCGGCCGACCACACCACCAGCGGGTCGCAGGCGTTGGCGACGATCACCGGGCCGTGGGCTGCGGCCTTCTCCAGAGCGACTCGCCAGGCCCGTCCCAAGGCTTTGATCTCGTGATGCCGGTCGAGCTGGTCGCGGCTGAAGTTGAGCAGCACCAGTATCTCCGGACGGGCGAGCGCGATCATGTCGGAGACGACGCGCTCGTCGGTTTCGATCACGGCGATGTCGGCGCGACGGGCCTGGGAGAGCGCTGAGGCGATGCCGTAGTGCAGGTTGGCGCCGTCGGCGTTGGTGACCAGCCGGGCGGCGTCGCTGCCCAGCCCGGCCCGGACGGCCGCGGCCAGCAGGTGGGTGGTGGTGGTCTTGCCGTTGGTGCCCGAGACGGCCAGCACCCGGCGTCCCTGCAGGAGCAGATCGAAAGCCTGGGGCACGAGGCGAGTAAGGATTTGGCCGCGGACCGAGGCGCCCGAGCCCTTGCCGGCGAGTCGGGACGCCCGCGCAGCGGCGTTGCCGGCAGTGATCGCGAGGCTCAATCGGAGCCGCTGACCCACCGAAAGGGCGGCAGGGGTCGCCTTGGTGGTGAGTACGGCCATGCCTCCATTGTGCCTTGTCTGTGTCACGCATTCCTACGGCGCCAGCATGGCGAGCCGTTGGCTGGGCCGACGCGTGGGCGTGCGCACCTTCAATCAATCCGGCGATTGGGCGGTGAATCACGTCCCGGGTGGGTATCCGAAGGATGGAAGCACATCCCCGAACGGCTCCGGCAGGAGCCCCGTTCCCCCGAGGAAGGAAGCTCATGACGAAGGTTGAGAAGCGAGTAGTAGTGGACGTGCCGGTGAGCGTCGTCTACAACCAATGGACCCAGTTCGAGGAGTTCCCGCTCTTCATGGGCGCCGTCGAGCAGGTGACCCAGCTCAGCGATGATCGGATCGAGTGGGTCGCTGAGATTGGCGGCGTCCGTCGTCAGTGGATCGCCAAGGTCCTGGAGCAGGTACCCGACAAGAAGGTGTCCTGGGCCGCTGTCGAAGGGTTCACCAATGCCGGTGAGGTGACATTCATCGAGCCCGATCCCGGACGCACCGAGGTGCGCCTGGTGCTGAATTACGAGCCTGAGGGTGCCGCGGAGAAGGTCGCAGACATGTTGCGGATCATCGATCACCAGGCCGAGGAGGACTTGAAGAGCTTCGCTCGGTTCATTCAGAGCGAGGGCCGTGCCTCCGGTGCTTGGCGTGGGTCCATCAACGAGGGCGCCACCCATCGCACCCCCACCGTGGCTGACGCGGCCTCGTCGGTCGGTGACAGTGGCAAGGTAGGCGACCCCGCCGAGAAGGACGCCGCCTTTGGCGGACCGAGCTCGGCGACGTCCGGCGTTGCGGACGAGGACGTGGACGCCGGCCCGGGCGGCACGCCCTCGGTGGGACAGCCCTACGGTGTCGGCGGCCCCGGAGCTGTCGGCCGGGCTGGCGGGATCGGTGTGGTCGACGACGACTTCGTGGTGGGCCCAGGCCTGCCCGGACAGCCACGGGTCTGACGTCGCCGCACGCCGTCGAAGGTCTCGCGGGCCCCGGTCGACCACGGCAGCGGTGCCGGGACGCGTGGGGCCCGCAACGGGGCCATCAGATGGCAGGAGGAAGGAGCTTGATGAGCACGGTCGAAAAGGCAGTAGTGGTGGACGCGCCGGTGTCGGTGGCATACGCGCAGTGGTCTCGGTTTGAGGAGTTCTCGGCGTTCATGGACGGCGTCGAGCAGGTGAGGCCGCTCGGTGGTGGTCGTCTGGAGTGGGTCGCCTGGGTCGATGGCGTCCGTCGTCAGTGGGTGGCCGAGGTCACTGAGCAGATTCCTGACGAAGTCATCGCGTGGAGGTCAGTAGAGGGTCCGCGGAACGACGGAGAGGTGACCTTCGCCGATCTCGGCGATGGCCAGACCGAGGTGCGGCTGCGCTGGGACGTCGAACTGGAGGGCCGAGCCGAGCAGGTGGGCGAGGCCGCGATGACCCTGGAGGGGCAGGCCGAGTACTCGCTGGAGAACTTCCAGCTGCGGGTCGAGGGCTTCGAGGAAGTGATCGCTGAGGGCCGTCACGCCGATGGAGGAGTCCGCCGTCCGGGTGCCCGCGGTGCCGGCGAGCCTGATGTCAGCGACTCCGAAGCCGATCGGTGGCTAGGCGACGTGGGCTCGTCCGTGGTCACCGACAACCCCGACTCCGAGTAGCGCCGCTTCCTCTTCATCCGCCTCAGCCGGTGATGAGG
>CAZLJN010000168.1:0-5548 GCA_964559815.1 uncultured Propionibacteriaceae bacterium | reverse complement strand
ACCAGCAACGGCGTGCCCTGCTGGGCCACCACCGAGGTCGGCCCCGCCGGCGGGGTCCACGACACCAGGAACGCCGGCGACAGGGTCGGGTCGGTCTGCTGGCCGCCGGTCTGGCTGACCGTGACCCGCGCCCGGTACAGCCGGCCGTTGACCCATTCGGCCTGACCGTCCAGGTCGGGCGGGATGTCGTAGCTGACGTCCTGGCCGGCCTGGATGCCGGAGTCGTAGATGGTGGTCATGGCGCTCAGGCGACCGCCGGCGCCTGCACGGTGTCGCCCTGCGGGCTGATGATGCCCGATGTCCCCGGCGTCGCACCCACACCGTTGAAGACTGCTGTCGTGGCGCCAGAACGGACCATGATCGCGTACAGTGCCCGGTTGCCGGACGTCGACGGCCGGACGGTGCTGCCGGACATCCGGAAGCCGGTGGAGGTCACGTCGACCTCGTGGTAGGTGGTCGCGGCGCCGGCGCAGTTCTCGCCGATCGCCATGCCGGCCACCGTCGAGTTGTCCGAGCCTGAGCCCATGTTCAGCCCGGTCTGGGAGTTGAAGTCGACCACGCCCGAGGTGATCTTGACCTTCGCGGACGCGTTCACCCCGCACTGGCTGTTGCTGTAGCAGTGGTTGTTCGACATCACGGCGCCGGGCGCGGTGATGTTGATCCCGTGCCTGCTGTTGTTGGAGCACCGGTTGGCGGTGATCTCGGCGGCGATCGACCCGGCCGCACCGGCGACCAGGATGCCGTCGGTGCCGTTGGTGCGGCACACGCAGCTGGTCACGTGCACCGTGGTCGTCTGGGCGGTCTGCCGGGTGATCTGGATGCCGGCGCCGGTGTTGCTGCTGGCGACCACGCTGTCGATCACCACGTCGAGAACGTTGATCCCCGACGACGGGTTCGGTTCGACGTCGATCCCGGCCGCCGGCGCGGTCGACGCGACAGAGCCGGTGCCGATGTAGCTGCCGCCGATGACCCGGCAACGCAGCGCGCCCACGATCGACAGACCGTTCCTGCGGTTGGAGTCGGCGATCACGTCGACCAGGGCGACGTCCTGGACGGCGCCGCCACCGACATAGACGCCGTCGCCCCAGCCGTGCTTGACGGTGATGCCCTGCAGGCGTGTCCGGTGCGCGGCCGCGCCGACCGTGATGCAGTGGCCCCATTCGCCGGTCGATCCGGTGTGGGTCTGCACGTCGCCCTGCACGGTGCCGCCACCGGTGATCGCACAATCGGCGGCCGAGATGGTCACCACGCTGTAGTTGGTGAGGCTGTTGGTGATCGCCTTCAGCGTCGCGCCGGCCGAAAGCACCAGATGGGTGCCGGCCACGTTCAGCAGGATCCCGGTCGCGGCGGACACCATGTAGGTGCCGGGCGGGAACAGCACAGGCACCCGGCCGTTCGCCGCGTTGATCGCCGCCTGGATCGCTGCCGTGTCGTCCGCGGCGCCGTTGCCGAGCGCCCCGTAGTCGGTGACCAGCAGCCCGCGTTCGTTGAAGGCGGCCTGCAGGATGGTACGCAGCGGGCCCGGTGTCGTGGCCTCGAATTTCATGGTCAGATCTCCCCGTAGAAGTTGTCCAGGTCGCCGAGCGCTCCGAAGCCGTCAAGGTCACCGAGAGTGCCGAACAGATCGAAATCGCCCAGCAGCACGCCGGCGTCCGTGGCCTCGACCACCTCGACCTGGAAGGAGGTCTGGACGCCGTTGGTGAGCGTCTCCGTCCACGACACCGTCCGGGCCAGCTCCGTGCCCGACACGGCCGGGGACACGGTGGGCTTGCTCCGCAAGCTGAACGTCCGGGTCGGCGACCATGCCGACAGCCCGCCGCCACTGGCCTGCTCACTGTCGGCCATCTGCCACTCGTAGGTCGTGTTGTTCGACAGCAGCGACACCGGCAGGTTGACCGTGAGACTGCTGAACCAGCTGTTGCCGATCGTGGTCGGGGTCGTGGTCAGGGTGAACGCGTCACCCACAGTCAAGGCGACGTACCGCCACGTCGGGTCGCCCACCGGCCGCAGCCGGGTGGACAGCGCCAGCATCTTCCCGGTCGGCGACGCGGACTGGTGCTGGCCGGCCAGCGACACCCGGCCCGCATAGGTGATGAACGCGCTATCTTCCGGCGCCACCAGGATCGGCCCGTTCGGTACCGTCTGGGGCAGCACCTCCACACCGAAGAACGCCGCCGCGTTCGTGTCGATGTAGGCGGTACCGTCCACCGTCATCGGCCGCAGCCACCAGTTGTACCGGCGAGCGTTGTTCTTGACGACGAAACTCAGGTTCACGATGTCGTCGGGGTGGATCTTGCCGGGAGTCAGGTCGTCAGAGGTCGACTTCCACCCGGCCAGGGCCAGCGCCCCGCCAGCCTTGACCGACAGCGACTCGCCCGTCCCGACCCGGCCGATACCACCCGCACCGGACAGCACAATGCCCGCCTCGATCCGGGCCTCGATCGACAGCGGCACCGCAATGTCGGTGGACGACAGGATCTTCCACCACACCGCCGTCCCGTCCGACTTCACACCAGCCCGAAGCCAGCCCGACGGGAACCGGGCGGCCGGCTTCTTGTCCGACCCCGGCGCGACCAGCCACAACGCCAGATCGCCCACCACAGTCCCGGCAGGCCAAGCCACTGAGAAGATACCCCCCGCCGAGAACTCTCCCTGCGTGAAGCCACGGAGCGCGACAGCCATCAAGCCCTCCTCAGAGCTGACATCTCGAGAGCGGACAGCCGGTCCGAAAGCGCAAGGATCGAAATGCCGCGCTCATCGAGGGCGGACGCGAATGCGGCCGCCAGGTCGGAATCCGACCCGGTAGGCGTAGCAAGCGCAGGGATCGACGCAGAGGCGCGGGATAGCGACGCAGCATCCATCAGGCCGAGCGCCGCGGACTGGACCAGCCCCCGCTGGGCAGCGAGCGAGGCTGCGAAGTCCTCACCCAGCGCCTTGCCCGAGTAGGTGACATACCCGCGTCCCGAGAAAGGGCCCCACTGAGCCGGGCTGAAAGGCCAGAGGCCCCGCAGGGTCTCCATGCCATTCTTGACCCAACCGACCAGGTTGTCCCAGGCGGACTTGATGCCGCGAAGGAATCCGTCGACCAGCGACTTGCCGGAGTCGATCAGCATGTTCCCGAGGTTTCCGATCGCATCCATGATCCGGCCGGGGAGCTTCACGAACCAGTCGATCGCTTCGCCTATCTTGGATCCCACTGTCGTCACGAATCCGCCGATGGCGGGGATCGCGTCAGCTACCCAGTTGGCGATCGCCGTGACAACCCCGCCGATCCACCCGATCAGGGCGGCGATGACGTTGATCAAACCGCCCAGGATCACTGCGACCACAGGAGCAATCGCCGCCACGATCGCGCCCAGCCATCCCACGAGCATGGAAAGGACCGGCATCAGGGCTGTGATGATGCCGGTGACCGCTGACAGGACTGGGGCGAGCGCCCCAGCGATCGTCGTGACCAAGTTCACGATGGGTGGCAGTAGTGCCTGGAAGACGGCCACGAGTGGTGGCAGCAGCGTCTGCACAAGCTGTACCACGATGCCCACGACCGGCAGTAGTGACTGCACCAGTCCGAGCACCGCGTCCACCAGTGGCATCACGGCCGGCAGCAGCGCCATGATCGCCGCAGCAAGTGGCGGCAGAAGGGCGGTCACCAGATCAGCCACTACTCCAACCACGGGAAGGAAGGCAGCGACAAGCTGTCCGACCACAGGAACAAGAGCCCCGATCACCTGTCCGATCACCGGCAGGATCGCGGAGGCAAGCTGCATCAGGACCGGCAGCAGGGCCGACGCGATCCGAGTTCCCGCCGCCACCAACGTCGCGCCGACCTGAGCGAAAAGCGGACCCAGTTGGGTGATCAGTGGGACGAGGATCGCGAGCCCCTGATTCGCCAAGTCGGCAAACGCCTGCGCCAGCTGCGGCAGCAGGGGCTGTAGCGACTTGAAGATCAGGCCCAACGGGGAGAGGGTCGACAGGATCTGAGATCCGGCCTGCACGAGAGCACCGAAGTCGATACCGGCGAAGATCGCAGTGAAGCCGCTGATGTCGACACCGGCGCTGGCGAGGGATGCCTGGATCTCCAGCAGCACACCGTCGACCACTTCGCCGATTCCGGCCATGCCCCCACCGACCGAGTCGTACAGCGACCTGAAGTAGCCGAGGTAGGTGCCGATCTCGCCAGCCGTGCTGGACACTGCATCCACACCGGCCTTCGTGGCCGTCTCGAGCTTCGGGCCTAGGGCGTCCATCAGCGGCTTCAGCTTCGCCGTCACCCCGTCGATCGCCGGGATCGCGGCGTTGAACAGCGTCTTGAGCGCGCCGAGGGCGGGGGTGGCGACCAGCGCACCGAGGCGACCCAGCGCCGCGTACACGTTCGCGAGCGCGCCCTTGAAGGTCTCGCCGGACTTGAGGGCGGCACCGCCCATTCCGGCCTGCATCGCCTTCTGGAAGGTCGCGAAGTCGATTTTGCCCTTCGAAACCATGTCGGACACCTCGGCCGCGGTCTTGCCGAGTTCCTTGCCGAGAAGCTGGGTCACGGGGATGCCAGCGGCCATCAGTTGCCGCATGTCGTCGCCCTGCAGCTTCCCGCGGGCGGCGATCGAACCGTAGATCATGCCCACATCGGTCAGAGAGCGGCCGGAGATCGCTGCGACGTCCGCGATCGATTTCAGCGACGCCTCGAGCGCCTTTCCCTCTTTGACCCCGGAGGCGGTCATCATCGCCGCCACCCCTGCGGCGTCGCCCAGCCCGTAGGCGGTGCCCCGCACGGAGGAGAGTGCGTTGCCCATGATCGTTTCGATCGACTTGGCCGAATGCCCAAGGCCTTCGAGTTTCTTCTCTGCGCCTTCAATGGCGATCGCGCGGCTGATGCCGCCGGTGGCCGCGAGGCCAACCACGGCAGCCCCCAGCCCAGCGACAGCCTTCACGCCGATGCCGAGGCCCTTGGAGAGCGCCCCGCCGATCAGCCCACCAGACCGCTTACCCGACCGCTCGGCCACACCCTCTATGCCGCCGAACGCGGTCTTGACGTCCTTCCCGAACTGGCCGGTCGACGCGGCCAGCGACAGGTAGGCGACTCCAAGCTCGGTAGCGATGGGGATCACCTCCTCAAGACGGTGCGGCGGACGGTACGATCGGCGGCATGAGCGAGGGGCTGCTGTACGAGATCACGTCCCACATCGACGGCAAGAACGCCAAGGTCCGGGTCTATGCGGACCGAGTCGAGTGGGAGCGTCCGAAGCAGGTGTCGGGTGGCAAGATCACCGCTGCGGTGATAACCGGCGGCTTGTCGCTGGCCGCAACGGGGGTCCATTCACGCAAGGGCGCGGGCACGGAGATCATCCCGATGAGGTCCATCACCTCAGTGACCACACGCCGGGACACGATGCTGAATGACGTGGTGTCCGTCATCACCGCCGGGAACACCATCGACATGCGGTGCTCGAAGGCTGAAGCAGGGCGGCTGAAGTCGCTGATCCTGTCAGGGATCAGCGGATCGCTCAGCCCGGCGGCTGCTCCCACACAGGCCCCGCCCCTCGCCCCTCCGCAG
>CAZLJN010000167.1:0-5594 GCA_964559815.1 uncultured Propionibacteriaceae bacterium | reverse complement strand
GCTGGAAGCCTGCCAGCTGGTGGTCAACCTGCAACTGGGTTCGACCTCGATGCTGCAACGCAAGCTGCGGGTCGGGTTCGCCAAGGCCGGACGCCTGATGGACATTCTGGAGACCCGTGGTGTGGTCGGCCCCTCGGAGGGTTCCAAGCCGCGCGAGGTGCTGGTCAAGCCCGACGACCTGGACGAGGTGCTGGCCGCACTTCGCGAAGGCTGAGCTGAGCCGGTAGTTTGACCTGGTGAGTTCCCCCACGCCAGGCGCGCCCGTGCCGGTGCACCTGATCAGTCTCGGTTGTGCCCGCAACGAAGTGGATTCCGAGGAGTTGGCCGGACGGCTGGCTGCCGACGGCTTCACTTTGGTCGATGATCCCGACGCCGCCGAGGCCATCGTGGTGAACACCTGCGGCTTCATCGACGCCGCCAAGAAGGACTCGGTCGACACCCTGCTGGCCGCCGCCGATCACAAGGTCGGGGGAGTGACCAAGGCTGTGGTCGCAGTCGGCTGCCTGGCCGAACGCTACGGCGCGGAGTTGGCCGAGGCGTTGCCCGAAGCCGACGCGGTACTCAGCTTCGACGACTATCCCGACATCGCCGCCCGGCTGACCGCGATCCTGGGCGGCGAGCGTCCGGCCGCTCACGAACGCCGCGATCGGCGCAGCCTGCTGCCGCTGACGCCGGTGGCCCGTCCGGCCGGCGCGCTGGGCCTGTCGGTGCCTGGCCACGCCGGTGTGGCCCCCGGTCCGGCCAGCGGTCCGCGGGTGTTGCGGCAGCGGCTGGGCAGTGGCCCGTCCGCGCCGCTGAAGATCGCCTCGGGTTGTGATCGGCGCTGCGCGTTCTGCGCGATCCCCAGCTTCCGCGGCTCCTACCTGTCGCGGCCGGTCGGTGAAGTGGTCGCCGAGGCCCGCTGGCTGGTCGAGAACGGGGTGCGTGAGGTCGTCCTGGTCAGCGAGAACTCCACCGGCTACGGCCGCGACCTGAGTACCAATCTGGAGACCCTGATCGCGGAGTTGAACGGCGTGGACGGCCTGGACTGGATCCGGGTGAGCTACCTGCAGCCGGCCGAGATCCACCCCGCACTGCTGCACGCCATGCTGGACCTGCCGCAGGTGGTGCCGTACTTCGATGTGCCCTTCCAGCACGCCACCGAGTCGCTGCTGCGCAAGATGCGGCGCTTCGGCAATCCCGAATCGTTCCTCGACCTGCTGGCCCGGATCCGCGCGGTCCGTCCCGATGCCGGTATTCGCAGCAATGTGATCCTCGGCTTCCCCGGCGAGACCGAGGACATGGTCGACGAACTGGCCGATTTCCTGGCCGAGGCGCGGCTCGATGCGGTGGGCGTCTTCGGCTACTCCGACGAGGAGGGCACCGAGGGGGAGCGGTTGCGTCCCAAGGTCGATCCCGACGAGATCGACGCCCGCGTCGACCGGATCTCCAGCCTGGTTGAAGCAGTCAGCGCCGACCGGGCGTCCGACCGGATCGGTGAGCGGGTGCAGGTGCTGGTCGAAGGCCACGACGAGGCCGGACGGGCGATCGGGCGGGCCGCCCAGCAAGGCCCCGAAACCGATGGGATGACCACCCTGGAAGCCAACGGCTCGACACCGGCCGTCGGCGCCCTGGTGTGGAGTATCGTCAGCGGGGCGGACGGGGTGGACCTGATCGCCGAGGTGGAGAGCTGATGAATGCCGAGAATCCGTCGGTGAAGGCACCGATTCCTGCGCAGTTGCCGAATGCGCTGACCGTGTTGCGGCTGGTGCTGGTGCCGGTGTTCGTGGTGTTGATGATGATCGAGCCAGGAGTCGGCTTCGGCTGGCGGCTTGCCGGCACCGTCGCCTTCGGTGTCGCCATCCTGACTGACTTCTTCGACGGGCGACTGGCCCGCCGCTACAACCTGGTCAGCGATTTCGGCAAGATCTGGGATCCGATCGCCGACAAGGCGCTTACGGGCGCGGCCTTCATCCTGCTGAGCATCTTCGGCGAACTGCCCTGGTGGATCACGGTGTTGATCCTCGCCCGCGAGTGGGGCATCACCTGGTTGCGGGTGGTCATGTTGAAGTACGCGGTGATGGCGGCCGCCCCCGCCGGCAAGTTGAAGACCGTGCTGCAGGCGATCGCGTTGTTGATCTGGCTGCCGTATCCGATCACCTCGACCGCGCCGTTCTGGTTCTGGCTGGGCTGGCTGGTGATGGGCGCTGCGCTGGCACTGACCGTGATCACCGGCGTGATGTACATCTTCGACGCGCTGCGGCTGCGCGCGCAGGGCACGCGACCGTCCGACGGCGATGCCTCCTGAGCCGACAGCCGTTCGGCTGGTCGCGGCACTGGTGGCCGGCGACCTCACCGTCGCCACCGCCGAGTCGCTGACCGGTGGACTGATCGGCGCGGCGATCACCGCCGTTCCCGGGGCCTCTGCGGTCTACCGCGGGGGAGTGATCACCTACGCCACCGACCTGAAGGCCACCCTTGGCGCCGTGCCGGAGGCCGTGCTGGCCGCGCATGGGCCGGTCGCGGCCGAGACTGCCATGGCGATGGCGCGCGGAGTCCGCAGGAGTTGCCGGGCCGATTGGGCAGTGTCGGCTACCGGGGTGGCCGGTCCTGATCCCCAGGACGGGCACGCCCCCGGCGAGGTCTGGTTGGGGTTCGCCGGGCCGGACGGTGCGGCGGAATCGGTGCGGATCGACCGGTCCGGCGACCGCGAGGCCGTCCGTGCGGCGGCGGTGAGCGAGGCTCTGTCGGGGCTGTTGGCTAGGCTTGCGGCCGCCTCGAGTTGAGGTTGAGGAACAACGCGACACACCCGCGGTGTTGTCCAGAGCAGAGATTGACCCACTGAAGGCAGGTAGAGTCGAAGCATGGTCGGCCAGGTGTACCCCAAGCCGGTGATCCTGAGGGAGATCCTCGGCGAGTCACTGCGTGAGTTGCGCACGTCCGAAAACCTCACCTTGCGCGAAGTCTCCGGACGGGCGCAGGTCAGCTTGGGCTACTTGTCGGAGATCGAGCGCGGCCAGAAGGAAGCCTCCTCCGAACTGCTGAATGCGATTTGTGGCGCGCTGGGCGTGCCGTTGTCGAGCGTGCTGCGGCTGGTGTCGGATCGAATGGACACCCATACCGCTGAAGTCACCGCGCTGCCGCTGCGCCCGCGCGTCCAGGCCGCCTGAGCGCGATGCGCGAAGTCGAACTCCGTGGTCGGCTCGACCAGCATTTGTCGCACCCCTATTCGTTGCTCTGGGCTCAGACCCAGGTGATCGGCTCCCTGGGGCAGCGCACCGTTGATGAGGCGCTGGCCGCCGGCGTCCCGTGCAAGCAGATCTGGCGAAGCGCCTGGGCGGAACTGGAGCTTCCCGACTCCTATCGGTAAGTCTGCGGCGTGTCGACGCATTTCGAACACCTGTTCGCCTAGGCTGTGATTCATCGACATCCTCGCCGCGGTCATCCACAACTGTGGCCCTCACTGAATCACTGTCAGTGGCGGTACCTAAGGTGAGGGCGACGAGATAGCGGAGAAAGGAATCCAGCATGGCGGTGGCAGACCGGGAGAAGGCGCTGGCAGCGGCGTTGGCCCAGATCGAGAAGGCTCACGGCAAGGGCTCAGTGATGCGCCTGGGTGAGGAAACCCGCCAGCCGATGGAGGTGATCCCCACCGGGTCGATCGCCTTGGATGTGGCGTTGGGAATTGGTGGCTTGCCGCGGGGCCGGGTCATCGAGATCTACGGACCGGAGTCGTCCGGTAAGACCACGGTGGCGCTGCACGCGATCGCCAGCGCGCAGGCCGCCGGCGGCATCTGTGCGTTCATCGATGCCGAGCACGCCCTGGACCCTGACTATGCCAGCAAGCTCGGTGTCGACACCGACGCGCTGCTGGTCAGCCAGCCCGACAACGGTGAGCAGGCTCTGGAGATCGCCGACACCCTGGTGCGCTCAGGTGCGCTGGCGTTGATCGTGATCGACTCGGTAGCCGCGTTGACCCCGCGTGCCGAGATCGAGGGCGAGATGGGTGACAGCCATGTGGGGCTGCAGGCCCGGCTGATGAGCCAGGCGCTGCGCAAGATGACCGGTGCGCTGTCAGGGGCTAACACCACGGCGATCTTCATCAACCAGTTGCGCGAGAAGATCGGGGTGATGTTCGGTTCGCCCGAAACCACCACCGGTGGTCGCGCCTTGAAGTTCTACTCCTCGGTGCGCCTCGACGTCCGCCGGATCGAGACCTTGAAGGACGGTTCCGAGATGGTCGGCAACCGTACCCGGGTCAAGGTCGTGAAGAACAAGGTGGCCCCGCCCTTCAAGCAGGCCGAATTCGACATCCTCTACGGCCAGGGCATCAGCCGCGAAGGCAGCCTGATCGACTTGGGCGTGGAGTGCGGCATCATCCGCAAGGCGGGCGCCTGGTTCACCTATGAGGCAGACCAGCTGGGGCAGGGCAAGGAGAACGCCCGCAACTTCCTGAAGGCCAACCCTGAGGTGGCCGCCGAGATCGAGAAGCGCATTCTCACCCACCTGGGTGTGGGGGAATACGCCCAGGTGCCTGAGGGCATCGATCCGGTGACCGGCGAGGTGGAGTTCTAGACCGATGAGGGGCACGGAGCCGCCGGAGGACGACGACTCGCCGGCGGCCGACCCGATCGCGGTGGCGCGGGAGATTGCGCTGCGTCAGCTCACCGTACGGGCACGCAGTCGTGCGGAGTTGGAGCGGGCGCTGGCGCGCAAGCAGGTGCCCACCGAGGTGGCCGCCGCGGTGCTCGACCGTCTCGCCGAGGTGGGGCTGGTCGACGACGAGGTGTTTGCGCGGGACTGGCTCGCTGCCGGTGATCGTCGCCAGCGCAGTCGCCGGGCATTGCTCGCCGAGTTGGCCGAGAAGGGTGTCGACCGTGACGTGGCTGAGGCTGCGGCTGCCGAACTCGACGGCGAGCACGACTATCAGGTGGCCCGGGCCTACGCCGAACGCAAGGCGGCCGGTTTGCTGCGCCTCGATCCCTCGGCCCGCTATCGGCGCCTCGCCGGGGCATTGGCCCGTCGCGGTTTCGCGACCTCCGTGGTCGCCCAAGTGACCCGCGAGGTACTCGCCGAATTGGGCGAGGCCGACGACCCGACGCCCGCTGACTGGGACTGACCAGCACCGGAAGGAATGGCGCCGGACGGAATGATGCCCTGCTGGCGGCCCGGTCGCGTGAGCACGCCTCGCGGACCTTCGGCAGCCTGAGCGCCGACGCCGCCGACAAGCTGGTGGATGTCTGCGGAAATGTGGACGGTGGGGCCGACGCTTGCAGGGCGGTCAGCCCACCCCTACCGTGATGGCAGGCGCTGCGGCGCTCACCTTCACTGAGTACGAACGATGACGGGGCCTGAACCCCACCTTCTGCCTGGCTGTCCCTCGCCCCGAACGGGGAGATTGGTCGGGCTCGTCGGCGTCCTCGGTCGGGGTCGGACGAGAAGAGGGTGTCATGCCGATCGAACTGATCGCCGTTGTGTTGATCCTGGTGGTGCTGATTGCGGCTTTGACAGTGCTGCTGGCCATGCGTGGTCGCCGCAGCGTCCCGGGAGAGCCGGGAGCTGACACCCGCCGCGAGTCGCTATTGGTGCAGCGTGAGGAGCGACTGAACCGGGAA
>CAZLJN010000166.1:0-5628 GCA_964559815.1 uncultured Propionibacteriaceae bacterium | reverse complement strand
ACCCGCTGTCCAGCATCTTCGACGCGCCGCTGACCAAGGTCATCGGCAACCAGGTCAAGGTTGTTGCCTGGTACGACAACGAGTGGGGCTACTCCAACCGGCTGGTCGATCTGACCGTGCTGGTGGGCTCCAAGCTCTGACCCTCACCATCACCAACACCGACGACCGGGCCGGCTCGCGAACACTCGCGGGTCGGCCCGTCGTCGGAAACCAGTACGAGAAAGGCTGGACTCATGAAGTCGGTCGACGACCTGCCTGACCTGCGCGGCAAGCGAGTGCTGATCCGCTGCGATTTCAATGTGCCGCTGGACGGCGAGACCATCACCGATGATGGTCGCATCAAGGCCGCACTGCCCACCCTCACCAAGCTCCGCAACGATGGCGCGAAGATCGTGATCATGGCCCACCTGGGCCGGCCCAAGGGCGAAGTGAACCCCAAATACTCGCTGGCCCCGGTGGCCAAGCGGCTCGGCGAGTTGATCGGTGCGCCGGTCACCCTGGCCGCCGATGTCGTCGGTGACAGCGCCCAGGCTGCGGTGGCGGCATTGGCCGATGGCGAGATCGTCCTGCTGGAGAATGTGCGCTACGAACCGGCCGAGGAGTCGAAGGACGAGGCCGAGCGCGCGGCGCTGGCGGCCAAGTACGCGGCTCTCGGCGACGTGTTCGTCTCCGACGGCTTCGGCGTGGTGCACCGCAAGCAGGCCTCGGTCTACGACGTGGCGAAGCTGCTGCCGAGCGCAGCCGGTTACCTGGTGGCCAAGGAGGTCGAGGTGCTGAAGAAGCTCACCGTGACCCCCGAACGTCCCTACGTGGTGGTCCTCGGCGGGGCCAAGGTGGCCGACAAGCTGGCCGTGATCGAGAACCTGCTGAAGGTGGCCGACACCCTGATCATCGGTGGCGGCATGGCCTACACCTTCATCAAGGCCGCCGGTCACGAGATCGGCACCTCGTTGCTGGACGCCGAGAAGATCGACACCTGCACGGCCTACCTGGCCGAGGCGAAGGCGGCCGGCAAGCAGATCCTGCTGCCGACCGACGTCCGGGTGGCGGAGGGTATGGACTTCGGCGCCCGCACCGTGAACGGTCCGGTGACCGTGGTGTCGGCCGACGCGATCCCGTCCGATCAGATGGGGCTGGATGTCGGTCCCGAAACCGAGAAGCGGTTCGCGGAGGCGATCGGTAGCGCCAAGACCGTGTTCTGGAACGGTCCGGTGGGGGTGTCGGAGATTCCCGAGTTCGCCTCCGGGACGGCCGCCGTGGCCACTGCGCTGGCGCACGCCGACGCGTTCACGGTGGTGGGCGGCGGCGATTCGGCCGCTGCGGTGCGCACTCTCGGGTTCGCCGATGACGCTTTCGGGCACATCTCCACCGGAGGCGGCGCCTCCTTGGAGTACCTGGAAGGTAAGGAACTACCCGGCCTGGCCGTGTTGGAAGAGGAGAACTGAAATGGCACGTACCCCGTTGATGGCGGGCAACTGGAAGATGAACCTGACTCACACTGAGGCCACCGGGCTGGTGCAGAAGCTGGCCTGGACGCTGAAGGACTTCCGGTACGACCCGACCAAGTCCGAAGCAGCGGTGATCGTTCCGTTCACTGATCTGCGCTCGGTGCAGACCGTGATCGAGGGCGACAAGCTGCCGGTGAAGTGGGGAGCCCAGGACGTGTCGGTGCACGCCTCCGGCGCCTACACCGGTGAGGTGTCGGCCGAGATGCTGGCCAAGCTGAACTGCAGCTACGTCGTGGTCGGGCATTCGGAGCGTCGTGAGTACCACGGCGAGACCGATGCGCTGATCGGGGAGAAGGCTGCGGTGGTGTTCGCCGCGGGCATGACCCCGATCATCTGCTGCGGCGAGGTCCTGGAGATTCGCAAGCAGGGCACCCATGTCTCGCATGTGCTGTCCCAGCTCGCCGAGTGCCTGGCGCCGTTGACGGCCGAGCAGGTGGCCGCCGCCGTGATCGCCTACGAGCCGGTCTGGGCGATCGGTACCGGCGAGGTCGCGACCCCGGCCGATGCGCAGGAGGTCTGCGGCGCGATTCGCGGCTTCGTGGCCGACAAGTACGGCGTGGCCACCGCCGAGGCCGTCCGGATCCAGTACGGCGGCTCGGTAAAGGCCTCCAACGTGGTCGACATCATGGCTCAACCGGACGTCGACGGTGCCCTGGTCGGTGGCGCGAGCCTGGACGCTGACGAGTTCGCTCGCATCGTCATGTATTACTCGGCCGGCTGAACCTGCCGAGACACACCCCATCACCGCCGTTCTTCGGGCGCCGATCGGATCTCCCGGTCGGCGCCCGCAGTTCGGTTCGGCGGTAATGCCCTACCTGAGTTAGGATTCTCCGGTGATTCCACTTGCGATGACTTGGCCGATTGCAACCCTTTCGGTGGTGCTCATCCTTACCAGCATCGTGCTGGCCTTGTTCATCCTGCTTCACAAGAGCCGTGGCGGCGGTATGTCCGACCTCTTCGGTGGTGGCATGTCCACCGGGATGGGCGGCACCTCGATGGCGGAGCGCAATCTCGACCGGCTGACGATCATCATCGGTCTGATCTGGCTGGCCAGCATCATCGGCTTGCTGGTGCTGTATCGGTTCTTCCCCGAACTCGGGGCGCTTGGGTGAGGCATAGCCTCCAATTCTGAAAAGGGAGCACTTCGTTGGTAGGTGGTAGTGCCATTCGCGGCAGCCGGGTCGGCGCTGGTCCGATGGGCGAAGCTGAACGCGGCGACGCCGCACCTCGTCTCTTTGTGTCGTACTTCTGTGCCAATGGGCACGAAACTCGTCCGGCGTTCGCCGCCGAGGCGCTGGTCCCGGAAACCTGGGACTGCCCGCGCTGCGGGCTGCCGGCAAACCTGGACTCCGACAACCCGCCGCCGCCGCCGAAAATTCAGCCGTACAAGACGCACCTCGCCTATGTGAAGGAGCGTCGTTCGAACGACGAAGCCGTGGCGATCCTCAGCGAGGCGCTGGAGTCATTGCGCGCCCGTCGGGCATCCGGCGAAGTGATCTACTGAGTCGATCCGCGCGGGGCTACTGAGCTTCGCGCCTGACAACTGAGCCGGGGGAGTGCGCATCGCGCGCCCCCGGTTTTGTCGTATTCGCCGGGCGGCGGTGACGGGACGGCGCTCCTGGACGCAGTGAGTGTGCGTGCGTCCTAGCCGGTGCACACGAAGTAGGGCAGCTCGGCTGCGGATTCTTCATCGAGCAGCCACAGCGTCCGATCCCGTCCGGCGACCCGGGCGGCGGGCAGGGACGGGTCTTCTCCCAAGGCCCGGGCGACCGCGGACGCCTTGTCGGCGCCGTTCACCAGCAGCCATACCTGGGCAGAGGTGTTGATGCGGGCGATCGTCAGGCTGATCCGCTCCGGCGGGGGCTTGGGGGCGTCGCTGACCCCGATCACCGACTGGTTGGCCGGTTCGCTGGACGGATGGTCGGGGAAGATCGAGGCCACATGTCCGTCGGGACCCATGCCCAGTAGGCAGATGTCGAAGGTGGTGTCGCCCAGTTCCTTGGCATACAGCGCGGCCGATGCGCCGGCATCGATAGTGCCGTCCGCGCTGGGCATCGGGTGCGTGCGTGCCGGGTCGATGCTGAACGCGCTGGCCAGCAGGGCCAAGGCCGGGCCGGCGTTACGTTCAGGATCGTCGGTCGGCAGGAACCGTTCGTCGGACCACCACAGCTCCAAGCGGGTGGTGTCCAGATCGGAATCGGGGATGAGCCGGGCGAATTCGGCATAGACGGCCATCGCGGCCCGTCCGCCGGCCAAACACAGCTGGGGAGTGTGGCCGTCAACCTGGAGCTCGATAAGGGCATCCAGAAGGCGCTGCGCGGAGCGACCGGCGAGATCGGTGACGTCGGCGTGGCGCACCACTTGCACCAACGAATTCGTCATCAGGTACCCCACCCTGCCTTGCCGTTCGGCGAACGAGCCAGGGCAGCAATGCTACCGGCTTGGCGACGCCGGGAGTCCAATCCGTCCGGGTTCTTAGCAAACCCAAGACTGCCCGATCGCCGGCGGGCGATCGGGCAGTCGATGTCGGTACGCCGGAATTCACCCCTCCGTCACGGGTGAGCGCGGGTCCGTGGGCGGATACCGGGATCGGGGGTTCTCAGAATTCCGTGGTCAGCCGAACCACTCGGTGACCTTGTGCAGCAGGGCATCCTCGAACGAACTGTCGTTGTGCTTGGCCGCGATCCAGGCGGTGAAGTTGCCTCCGGCCAGGGCGTCCAACTCGGCTCGGCACGCGTCCGGCTCGTTCACGGCCCGCAGCAGCAGCTTCTCGGCCTCCTCCGGCGTCCGCCACAGGTAGGGGTAGCCGTCCGGGACCAACGCGCGGGCCCAGCCGGTGTCGGGCAGGATGCCGACGACGCCGGCGGCCATGGCCTCGACGTACTCCAGGCCGTAGGACTCCTCGGCCGCAGTGGCCAGGAAGGCCGTGGTGGAGGCCAGCGCCTCCCAGTAGGACACGCGGGTCGCGGTCAGCGGGCCCACCCAGAACCACTCCCGCTGGGACAGGCTCATGGCCAGCTCGGAGACCAGGTGCGACTCGTGCAACCGCATGGCCACCCGGATTGGGGTCTTGCGATGGACGCGCTCGACGGTGTCGATGAAGATCCGCGGACGCTTGCGCTCCGATAGGTAGATCGCCGGGTAGAGCACCACCGGGACAGCGGTGGGGCGGCGCGGCTGGACGTGGTCGACGGTGAAGCCGAGGTTGGCCCAGGCGACCCGGGACTTCTCCGCCACCGCCGGAACCGTCCAACGTCGGACGGTCTCGCGCACCGCCAGGGCGGTCCGCTCGGAGTTGGCGAACGTGGGGAACAGCGCGAACGAGAGCGCCTCGATCAGCTGGGGGACCTCATCGGCGTAGGTGGTGGTCGGACCCCACTGGAAGTTCATCACCGCGGGCTTCTCGCCATGCTCGCGCAGAGTCCGCCAGATTCGGGTGGAGTCGAGCACGTCGAGGTTGATCACCACGGTGTCGTCGGTCTCGACGAAGTCCACCGGCATCAACTCGAAGCCCTGGCAGCGGCGCTGGCCGTGACCGATCAGGATCGGGTTGTCGGTCAGCCGCAGCAGTCGTCGCACCAGCGTCGCGCCGGCGTCATGACCGCCGACCGTGCCGTCGGCCTCGACGATGACCTGATCCCACTTGATGGCCAGCCTTCTCATTTCTGCTCACCTGTCTTCACGAGGTCGTTTCCTTTGTCGGCGGGTGCCGGGGTGGGCGCCGCCAGGGGTGCGGGCGGCGTGGTGTTGGACGGCTCCGGCGGTTCGGCGGGCAAGCCGTCGCTTTCGCCGACGCCACCGCGGATGCGCATGTTGTAGAAGGAGCGGTGGACGAAGAACACTGCTGCGGCGAAGAACACCGCTGCCAGGATGGGCACCAGGGCGCCGGTTCCGGCCGCGGTGAGGCTGACCGCCAGCTCGACCGCGAGCAGGCCGAACAAGGTGGTGAACTTGATCACCGGGTTGAGCGCCACCGAGGAGGTGTCCTTGTATGGGTCGCCGACGGTGTCACCGACGATGGTGGCGTCGTGCAGCGCGGTGCCCTTGGCGTGCAGGTCGACCTCAACGATCTTCTTGGCGTTGTCCCAGGCGCCACCGGCGTTGGCCATGAAGATGGCCT
>CAZLJN010000165.1:995-5638 GCA_964559815.1 uncultured Propionibacteriaceae bacterium | reverse complement strand
GCCTGGCCCTCCCAGAAGCGGCGACGCGAGCGGCGCACGTACCAGTTGCTCAGGTTGTCGACGAAGTCGGCCAGCAGCGATCCGGCCTTCTGGGTGTCGAAGTCTTCCAGCGCGGCGGTGACCTCAGCGGTGAGCGCGTTGCGGGCGCTGACCAGCCACCGATCGAGCACGTGGGTAGCGTCAACAGACCCGTCCAGCGCCGGCGTCCAGTCGTTGGCGCGGGCGTACAGCGCCTGGAACGACACCGTGTTGAGGTAGGTCATCAGCACCTTGCGCACGGTCTCGGTGATGGTGCCGTGACCCACTCGGCGGGCCGACCAGGGCGAGCCGCCGGCCGCCATGAACCAGCGGACGGCGTCGGCACCGTGGGTGTCCATCAGCGGGATCGGCTCCAGGATGTTGCCCAGGTGCTTGCTCATCTTGCGGCCGTCCTCGGCCAGGATGTGGCCCAGGCACAGCACGTTCTTGTAGCTCGACGCGTCGAAAACCAGCGTGCCCACGGCCATCAGCGAGTAGAACCAGCCACGGGTCTGGTCGATCGCCTCACAGATGAAGTCGGCCGGGTAGGCGGCGCCGAACGCCTCTTTCGAGCCTTCGGCCCACGGGTAGCCCCACTGGGCGAACGGCATCGAGCCGGAGTCGTACCAGGCGTCGATCACCTCCGGGACGCGGTGGGACGCCTCGGCGCAGACCGGGCAGGCGAAGACCACGTCGTCGACGAACGGACGGTGCGGGTCGAGCGCGCTCAGATCGGTGCCGGTCAGTTCGCTCAGCTCGGCCCGGGACCCCACGCAGGTCTGGTGGCCGTCGGCGCAGCGCCAGATCGGCAGCGGCGTGCCCCAATAGCGCGAACGCGACAGCGCCCAGTCGATGTTGTTGTTCAGCCAGTCGCCGTAGCGGCCCCACTTGATCGTCTCGGGGTACCAGTTGGTGCCCGCGTTCTCGCGCAGCAGCTCGTTCTTGATTGCGGTGGTGCGGATGTACCAGCTGGGCTGGGCGTAGTAGAGCAGCGCGGTGTGGCAGCGCCAGCAGTGCGGGTATGAGTGGGTGTGCCACTCCACCTTGAACATGACGCCGCGGGCGGTGAGGTCGTCGATGATCACCTGGTCGGCGTCCTTGAAGAACATCCCGCCGACCAGGTCGAGGCCCTCTTCGAAGGTGCCGTCGGGGCGCACCGGGTTCACCAGCGGCAGGCCGTAGGCGCGGCAGGCCTCCATGTCGATCTCGCCGAACGCCGGGGCTTCGTGCACCGCGCCGGTGCCGTCCTCGGTGGTCACGTAGTCGGCCAGCAGGATGTAGTGGGTGCCGCCGACGACATCGGGGAACTCCACCAACTCCAGCGGACGTGCGTAGGTCCAGTACTCCATGTCCTTGCCGACGAACGTTTCGCCGAGCAGCCAGCCATCACCCAGCACCTTCTCGGCCAGGGCTTCGGCCAGCACCAGGGATTCGCCACCGGGGACGTCCTGGGTCGCGACCACGTAGGTCACCTCGGGGTGGACGGCGGCGGCGGTGTTGGAGACCAGCGTCCAGGGCGTGGTCGTCCACACCAGCAGGGACGCCTTGCCGGCCAGCGGGCCCGACGTCAGCGGGAACCGGACGTAGACGCTGGGGTCGGAGACGTCCTCATAGCCCTGGGCGAGCTCGTGATCGCTCAGCGTGGTGCCACAGCGCGGGCAGTACGGCGCGACCCGGTAGTCCTCGACCAGCAGACCCTTGTCGTGGACCTGCTTCAGCGACCACCACACCGACTCGACGTACTCGGGGCTCATCGTCCAGTAGGCCTCATCGAGGTTCACCCAGTAGCCCATCCGGCGGGTGAGTTCGGTGAACTCGCCGACGTGCCGGCTGACCGATTCACGGCACTTGGCGTTGAATGGCTCCACGCCGTAGGCCTCGATGTCGGGCTTGCCGTTGAAGCCGAGTTCCTTCTCCACCGCGAGTTCGACCGGCAGGCCGTGGCAGTCCCAGCCGGCCTTGCGGTCGACACGGAAGCCCTGCATGGTCTTGAACCGCGGGAAGACGTCCTTGAAGACCCGGGCTTCGATGTGGTGGGTGCCGGGCATGCCGTTGGCTGTCGGCGGGCCCTCGTAGAACGTCCACGGGGTGCCATCGGCGGTGCGCTCCAGGGACGCGGCGAAGGTGCCGTTGGCCTCCCAGAAGTCGAGGATCTCGCGCTCCATGGCGGGCAGGTCGATGCTGGTGGGCACCGGGCGGTAGCTGCCGGCGGGCGTGGAATCGGTCATCGGTGGTTCCTTCGTGTCTGTGTCGACGAAGGGACGAGGCGAGCCCCGCGGTACCACCCTCCTTGGACGCCGGATCGGCGCCCCTCTTGATTGTTCGTCGCGGCCAGGTCTAGTGAGAGCTTCGCTCCGTTCTTCCGGCAACTCCGGGGTGATGGCCCCATCAACGCCTTGCGACCGGCCTAGTGTAACGCGCCGCCGCGTCGACGTTGATGGGGCCCTGGTCTCAGGCCTTGGGCTCCTCCGGCGGCGGGGCCGCGTCCTCGGCGACCGGCGGGGTCGGCGTCCATTCGGTGTGGGTGGGCGCCTCGCCCAACAGGGCGGCCCTGCGGGCCTGGTAGTCGGTGATGTCGATCTCGCCGGTGGCCAGACGATGATCAAGGACCTGGAGGGCGGCCGCGGTAGTCGCCGGCGGCGATGCCGGGTGCGTACCGGGTTGCTTGTTGCGGCGGGACATGATGACCACCAGGGCGACGATCAGGGCGATCACCAGCAGGGTGCCGATGAAGCCGGCGACGCCGAACCAGATGCCCATGCCGTTGCCGTACGGGCCAGGGAAATGACGCATGTGTGAGCTCCTTTCTGCTCACGTCCACTGTGCGCCCTGAACCTGTGAGGCGGTTATGAACAAGCTCGGGGTTTGCCCGGCCGTCGGGCTTCGTAACCCCGCAACGCCGAGGGTCTTGGTTTCGACGAGCTCAACCAGCGATAGGTCGTGGCGAAGCCCGTGGGTAGAGCCGGTCGAAACCTCAGCCGGGTCGGTCAGCTCAGATCGCGCAGGCGGCCGGGCCGGGCTCGGGCGGTTCGGCTTCGAACAGCTGGGCGCGGTGAGACTCGGGCAATTGCTCCCACTGCCAGCGACGCTCAGCCTCACCGTTGTACTGCTGCTCGCACGGTGCGCTGTTCATGGTGAGCGCTTCCAGGGCATAGTCGGCCGCAGCCTCGGCCAGGGCCGGATCGTCGGCGCTGGCGGCGGCATTGCTGGCCGCCCGCACACAGGTGGCCAGGGCGTGATAGCCGGCCTCGGTGAGCGAACGGGCCGACAGATGAGCCTCGAAGGCGGCATCGCGGCAGGCCTCCAGGGCGTCGGCGTCACCGCCGGCCCACTGCTTCGCGGCGGCCACCGCTTGATTGGCGGCGTCGTCGGCGAAGTCGGGGAACTGCGCCAGGGCGTGTGCGGCCACCTCGGCCGCCCACGCCGTCAGGACGGGGTCACCGCTGCGATCCATGGATTCTCCGTTCGGTCAAGAACTCCTCAACGACTTTAGCCACGCCGTTGTCGATGTTGCTGGTGGTGATCTGATCGGCGATGGCCTGCAGCTCTGCGGTGGCGTTACCCATGGCCACACCCCAGCCGGCCCAGCGGAGCAGCTCGGCGTCATTACCGGCGTCCCCGAATGCCAGGACGCCTGCCGACGATACCCCGAGCCGTTCACACAGCCGGGCCAGGCCGCTGGCCTTGGTGACCCCGGCGCCCCCGATCTCCAGGAACGGCGCTCCCGAGGTGGTGGCGTGGAAGCCGGTCAGCCCGCTGCCGTCCAGCGCCTCACGCATCTGCTCCGCGCTCAGCGACGGGTGCCGAATGCTCATCTTCAAGGTGTCGTGGCTCGCGATGTCGGCCCGAGACCCGGGACGCAGGAAGCCGGGCGGCAACTTCTCGTGGGCTTGCACAAGCTCCAGGTAGCCGGGCTCGATCAGGTAGTAGCACCCCTGCTCACGGCTGGCCGACAGCCGCGCGTCCGGCATGGTCTGGGCGAAGAAGGTGGCGATGGCGGCGACAGTGGCCGCCGACAGTGCCGCTTCGAACAGCACCTCGCCGGTGACCAGGTCGATGCCGATGGCCCCGTTGGCGCCGACCAGATGGCTGACCGCGCAGTCGAGCAGTTCCGTGGGCAGAGACCCGGGCTGGCGACCGGTCGCAGCGACCACGACCGCGCCGCTGTCGGCGGCCCGGCGCAGCGCGGTGCGGGTCGCGGTGGCGATGCTCTTGTCCGGACGCAGCAAGGTGCCGTCCAGATCGGAGGCGATCAGGCGGATGCTGGTCGGTTTCACGGGCGTGGCTCGTTGAGGCGCCGACGTCCGGCGAAGGCACGACCCAAGGTGACTTCGTCGGCGTACTCCAGGTCGCCGCCGACCGGCAGCCCGCTGGCCAAGCGAGAGACCACCACATCGGTGTCGATCAGCAGCCGGGAGATGTAGGTGGCGGTGGCTTCGCCCTCCAGGTTGGGGTCGGTGGCCAGGATCACCTCGGTCACGGTGCCGTCGGCCAGGCGGGTGAGCAGTTCGCGAATGTGCAGATCGGCCGGGCCGATGCCGTCGATCGGGCTGATCGCGCCGCCGAGCACGTGGTACAGCCCGCGGAACTCGTGGGTGCGCTCGATCGCGGCGACATCCTTGGAC
>CAZLJN010000165.1:0-985 GCA_964559815.1 uncultured Propionibacteriaceae bacterium | reverse complement strand
GGACTCCTCGACTACGCAGATCGCGGTGCGGTCGCGCCGGACGTCGGTGCAGATCCGGCAGTTGGTCTCTTCGGAGATGTTGAAGCAGATCTGGCAGAAACGCACCTTCTCGGCGACTTCGCGCAGCGCATCAGCCAGCCGCTGCACGTCATCGGAGTCGGTCGACAGGATGTGGAACGCGATCCGCTGGGCGCCCTTGGGGCCGACGCCGGGCAGCCGCCCCAACTCGTCGATCAGGTTCTGGATCGGGCCTTCGAACATCGCGGGCTTACAGCCCCATCTCCGGCATGGGCGGCATGGTGGCCTGGGCCAGCGCGACCGCCTGATGGTTGGCGTCGCGCACCGCGGCCACGACCAGGTCGGCCAGCGTCTCGGGGTCGGAGGGGTCGATCGCCTCCGGGGCGATGACCAGACCCATCAGCTCGCCGGTGCCGGTCACGGTGGCGGTGATCAGGCCGCCGCCGGACGTGCCGGTGACGGTCTGGGAACCGAGTTCGGCCTGGGCCCGCTCCAGCTGTTCCTGCAACTGCTGCGCTTGAGCGAGCAGGCTGGACAGGTCCATCGATCCAGGATCGAACATCGGTACTCCTTCGGGTTGAACCTTCCCCATGCTACGGGCAGGTCAGGATGGGTCGATCAGCTCCGCGCCGAGATGCTTCATCAGCAGTTCCTCGCCGCTGTTGTCGTCCTCGATGAGCTCGGTGTCGTCACGATCAGGCTCGGGCTCGTCGGCTGCCTCGGCGCTGGTCGGACTGCTCGCCGACCGGGTCGGACGGATCTCCTGGCGAGCGGCGTCGGCGGCCGCCGAACGGGCCACCGGTTCGGCGGGGCTGGGCGCGGCCGCCGGCGGACGGCTGGGCGCCTCCGCCGGTGCGGTCGCGGTGGCGTCCACGACGGTCTCGATGCGGACGGCCGCGCCGATCACCGCCAGGATCGCCTCCCGCAGGACGTCGGAGCTGCCGCCCTTGGCGAAGCTCTCCCGGGC
>CAZLJN010000164.1:0-5654 GCA_964559815.1 uncultured Propionibacteriaceae bacterium | reverse complement strand
CGAGGTGGTCGGCGTCACGTCGAGGGTGGCAGCGTCGATGCCGCTGTCAGGCAGGGCCGGGACGTCCGGCTGGCTGTACTCGACCGGCCCCGTGCCGGCATCCGGCTGGTTGGCCGGGAAGGGCGTGGATTCGCTCATGGCTCCCTCATTGTGGCTGTGTGCATCACCACGCTACCGGGTGGGTCGAACGGGCGAATCGGGGGAAGCCCTGGCCTGCGGCCGAGTGATCCCTGGTCGCCGGTGTCCGGAGGGCCCGACGGCGGCTCCGACGGAGCCGCTGGCGTGCGCCGGTTGCGCAGGGCGTGCGGCGTGGTGTGCTCAGCGCTGTGACCAGGAGTTTTAGCCTGATGTCATGGGTTCGATCATGCATCCCACAGGGCCGCAGCCGCCGCAGGTGTATTGGCGGCGACGTGCGATGGTGCTGGGCGTGGTCGCCGCCGTCCTGATCGGGACGGTGATCGTGGCGTGGGCGCTGTGGCCGAAAGGCCAGCCGCAGGCCGCACCTCCCCCCGCAGCGACCACCACTGCGGCCAGCGGCCTGCCGACCCCGGCCGTGGCATCGTCGAACGCGACGCCCGCGCCACCGGCGTCCTCGACACCGGCCACGCCGTCCGCGCCACAAGCCTGCGACCCGCTATCGGTGCGTGCCGGACTCGCCGGCTTCAAGAAGCTGGCCCAGGGCAGCGCCCAGGTGTTCAAGGTGTCGCTGACCAACACCACCGCGGTGCCCTGCGTGCTGGCTGTCTCGGCGAACAACTTCGTGGTGGCCGTGACCAGCGGAAAGGACCGGATCTGGACCACCGCCGACTGTGCCGCCTGGGTGCCGGCCAAGACCGTGACCCTGGCCCCGCAGCAGGCTTACGTCTTCGACCTCACCTGGTCGGGGGCGCGGTCGACCAGCACATGCAAGACCACCAAGGCCACCGTAGGGGCGGGCACCTATGTCGCCAAGGCCACTTTCACCGGTGCAGAGCCGGCCCGATTGGTGATGCTGATCACGCAGAGCTAGCGCCCTCGACCACCGTCAACTGCGGGGTCGGTGCGTGCCGATCCGCGGAGTGCTTGCGGACGCCGAGCACCTGCAAGGCGTTGGCCACGCTGACCACCTCGATCACCCGAAGTCCATTGATGGTCGTCCCGCAGCCGGCCGGCACCAGAGCCAACGGGAAGCCCAACCTCGCTGCCTCGGCAAGGCGACGGGCGATCCCAGGGACAGGACGCAACTCGCCCGACAGCCCGACCTCACCCAGCGCGATCACCGGCCGGACGAAAGACTGGTCGTAGGCCGCCGAGGCCACAGCGATCGCCGTCGCCAGATCAGCGGCGGGGTCGGCGACCCGCATGCCGCCCACGGTGGAGGCGTACACCTCTGCGGTGTGCAGCTTCACCGCCGCCCGGCGCTGCAGCACCGCCAGGATCATCGACAGCCGGGCGCCGTCCAGGCCGGAAGTCACCCGGCGCGGAACCGGCGCAGCGCTGGGCGCCACCAAGGCCTGAATCTCGGTGAGCAGCGGACGCCGGCCGGCCAGCGACACCGTCAGGCAGGTCCCGGCGGCCGGCTCCTCATGCACAGAGGTGAACAGCCCACTGGGGTCGGACACCTCGCGGATGCCGGCCTCGGTGAGCTCGAAGCAGCCGACCTCATCGGCGGGCCCGAAGCGGTTCTTGCTCGCCCGCAGCAGCCGAAAGCCCGAATGCGGCTCGCCTTCGAAACTGAGCACCACGTCGACCAGATGCTCCAGGGTTCGCGGCCCGGCGACCGCCCCCTCCTTGGTGACGTGGCCGATCAGCATCACCGGCAGCGCCCGCTGCTTTGCCACCCGGACCAGCGCGGCAGTGACTTCGCGCACCTGGCTGACGCCGCCGGGCACGCCCTCGGTCCCCGGCGCGGCGACGGTCTGCACCGAGTCCAGCACCAACAACTCCGGCGAGAGCTGTTCGATCTGGCCGAGGACGACGCCCAGATCAGCTTCGGCTGCCAGGTAGAGCGACTCATGGACCGCGCCGGTGCGTTCGGCCCGCAGCCGCACTTGCGCCGCCGACTCTTCGGCCGACACATACAGGGTGCGCCGACCGGTTCGGGCCCAGCCGGCCGCAACCTCCAGCAGCAGAGTGGACTTGCCGACCCCCGGCTCCCCGGCCAGCAGGACGACAGCGCCCGGGGTGAGCCCGTCGCCCAGGACACGATCGAGTTCACCCAGCCCCGTCGGCAGGGCGCGCGCCTGATCGACTCGAACCTGGGTGATCGGCACGGCCGGGGCGGACGGGGTGGTGGCCGCAACGCGCAGCCGACCGCTTACAGATTCCGCGACGCTGCCCCACGCCTGACATTCACCGCAGCGTCCGACCCAACGAGGGGCCGTCCAACCGCATTCGGAGCACTGATACAGGGTCGCCGCTTTTGCCATGGACCTGACGCTAACCGTCGGCCCTGACAATGCAGGTCAGAGGCGGACGAGGCCCTTCTTGGTCTCGAAGGTGGCCGCCTCGATACCGGGCTGGCCATTGGGCGAGGTGAACTTGAACTCGACACCGTCGAAGACTTCGTCCAAGCAGATGCCCAGCCATTCCTCCACCCGATCACGGGTGCCGGCGATCTCGACCTGGACCAGCTTGATCGTGCCCGGCAGCGCCTTCGGCAGCACCGAATGATCGGAGTTCCACTTGATGAAGTAGGGCAGTTGCGGGTCGGCGAGCAATCCGCGGACGCCGAGCTGTTCCCACTCCAGGAGGCGGCCGTCTGGGAAGTGCCGGGAGCCGTAGACGGCCTGCCGATCGAGTCGCTTCTCGAAGGCGGACAGGTCGTCGACCGAGACCACCCAGCCCATCCAGCCGCCGCCCATCTCGGAGCGGGCGCGGACGGCCTGGCCGAAAGCGGCCTTATCGGCTGCCGGGTGCTCCAGGACCTCGACGACCTCGATGTACCGGTCGTCGGCGAGCGGAAGGATGCTGTTGGTGGTGCCGAAGCGGGGGTGGAAGCCGCCATCACGGAACTTCTCGCCGAGAAGTTCGCCAAGCCGCTTCGCCTCCGCCTTCAGCCCCTTGGAGCCGACGGCGAAGGTCAGATGATCGACATGCATAGCCACATTCTTGCCGCACGCTGCCCCGTCCGCGAAATCGAGGCAGTCGGCAGGCTGGAAATGGCCCGACCGCGCCGGTGATGGCGCGCCTAACATGGAGCCGTGACCAGCCCGGAATCCCGCCCTACGCCGGTGGTGTTGTCGTCGTCCTCGGTGTATCCCGAGCCGACCGCGGCGGCCTTCGCGCTGTCCTCACGGCTGGGCTATGACGGCGTGGAAGTGATGGTCGGCATGGACCCGGTCTCGGCCGATCCGGACGCCCTGGTCGGCCTGGCCCGCGCCCATCAGGTGCGGGTGTGGGCGGTGCACGCCCCGACCTTGCTGCTCACGCAGGGGGTGTGGGGAAGCGAGCCGTGGGATCGGCTACAGCGGGCCGGCGAGGCCGCCCATCGGCTGGGCGCGGAGGTGGTGGTGCTGCATCCGCCATTTCGCTGGCAGCGTGGGTACGCGGCCGAGTTCACCAAGGGGATACGTCGGCTGGAGCGCGAGACCGGCCTGATCTTCGCGGTGGAGAACATGTATCCGTGGCGCGGTCCCGGCGGGGGTGAGATCCGGGCCTATGCGCCGAGTTGGGATCCGGCTCTGCTGGACTGCGATCACCTCACTCTCGACCTGTCGCATGCCTCGATCGCCCGACTGTCGTCACTCGAACTCGTCCACCAGTGGGGGGAGCGGCTGGCGCACGTCCACCTGACCGACGGCACCGGCGGCTCCACCGATGAGCATCTGCCACCCGGTGCCGGGGACCAGCAGGCCGCCGAGGTGCTGGCCGCGCTGGCGGCGTCCAGTTATCACGGGCAAGTGGTGGCCGAGGTGAGCACCCGTGGCCTCAGCCAGGCCGAGCGGGCCGCGTCGCTGGCGCGTACCCTGGCCTTCGCTCGCCACCATCTTGGCCAGGAAGGGGATTCGGTGTGAGTGCCGAACCATTGACCGTCGACGTCACCGCGCCCCGACGCCCAGGAATCGAAATGCTGCTGATGCTGGGGGTGTCGCTGGGGTCCTCAGCGGCGTACGCGGTGTTGGACATCATCGAGAAGTCGACCCGCAACGTCCCGCTGAACCAGCAGACGACCACGATCAACAACTCGATCACCCCTGACCGGCCTTGGCTCGATCTGGCCTATCAGCTGGCGGGGTTGGTGTTCCCGCTGGTGCCGGCATTGCTGGCGCTGTACCTGCTGCAGCTCAGCCGAGACCGCGAGAGCATCGGCTTCGACCTGCGGCGGCCGCGATTCGACATCAGCTGGGGCTTCGCAATGGCGGCCATCATCGGCATTCCCGGGCTCGGTTTCTACCTGTTCGCCCGGCAGATCGGGATCAACACGAATATGGCCCCGGCGAATCTGGCCGACAACTGGTGGACGATTCCGGTGCTGATCGGTGCCGCGGCGATGAACGGCATTCTGGAAGAAGTCATCATGCTCGGCTACTGGTTCGTCCGTGGACGCCAGTTGCAGTGGCCGATCTGGGTGGTCGTGGTCTCCAGCGCGCTGGTGCGCGGCTCCTACCACCTCTACCAAGGCTTCGGCGGGGCGATCGGCAACGTGGTGATGGGGTTGGTGTTCGGCTTCGCCTACCTGAAGTTCAAACGGGTCGGACCTCTGGTCGTGGCGCATTTCCTGCTCGATTTCGTGGCTTTTGTGGGATACGCCCTGGCCGCGCCTTACCTGGGTTGGCTCTTGGGTAAGTGACACTACGATGGCGCCATGGATCCCTTCGGCGCCTTCGGGGCATTTGGTGTGGTATTCGCCGTCGTCTTCGTGCTGATCAGCGCTTTCATCGTGTTCGTGATCGTGATGATGGTCATTCAGTTCGTCCGGATGGGACGCCAGCGCGCGGCCAACGCCGCCGCGCCGGAGGTTCAGGCGCAGGCGAAGGTGATCGGCAAACGGATGGAGAACATGGGGCAGTCGATGTCCGGCGGCATGCTGCCCCTGCCGTCCCGGCACACCGTGGTGGTCCGCATGGGTGACGACACCGTCTACCAGCGGAACCTGGTCAGCTTCGAACAGCCTGGCGGCGAGCGCTTCGAGATCGAGGTCCCCGCCGACCAGTTCGGGCTGATCGCGGAAGGCGACACCGGCACCGTCACCATGAAGGGCACCGAGTTCGTCGCGTTCGCCCGCGAGGTCATGCGCTGATCCGTTCAGGCTCCACTCAGGCCTGCCCGGTAGGCTCTCGGCCATGCGTGTAGGTGTTTTCGGGGCCACGGGTCAGGTGGGTCGCGTGATGCGAACCCTTCTGGAAGAGCGTGATTTCCCGGTGGACGAGATCCGGTTCTTCTCTTCGGCCCGCTCGGCCGGCCAGACCCTGCCCTGGAAGGGTGGCGAGATCGTGGTGGAGGACACTGCGACCGCCGACTTCTCCGGGCTCGACCTGGCGCTGTTCTCGGCCGGCGCGTCGACGTCGCGGGAGTTCGCTCCGAAGGTCGCCGCGGCCGGCGCCGTCGTGGTCGACAACTCCTCGGCCTGGCGCAAGGATCCGGCGGTGCCCCTGGTGGTCAGCGAGGTGAACCCCGAGGACGCGCTGAACCCGCCGACCGGCATCATCGCCAACCCGAACTGCACCACCATG
>CAZLJN010000163.1:0-5690 GCA_964559815.1 uncultured Propionibacteriaceae bacterium | reverse complement strand
GTGCGGGTTGCGCACCTGACCGGAGACGATCACCAGCCAGCGTCCGGACGGCTGCCGCTGGGCGGTGGCGTGATCGAGAGTGAATACCAGGTTGTTCGCGTCGATCTCGGTGCCCGGGGCGACCTGGATGTGATCGGTGCGCTGATCGAAGCCTCCGAAGGCGGCGGCGACCGCGACAGCGACGACGAGCACGGCCGCGGCGGCGATCGTCAGCGCGCGGACCCAGGACGGCGTGCCGGTGTCCTGTTCGGTCGCAGCGGGAGCCTCAGGCGGGGTGGGTGCGTCCACGAATCGGAGTGTAGCGGGCGTTCTGGATACGGTCGCTACACCAACCCGCAGCCACGATTTGCTAGGCTCGTGCGGGTCCGTGAGCGGACCTGCCCGCCCAGGTGAAGGACATTCATGCCGTTGAGCCCTGCTACAGCCATATCGAAACCGGCAATTCTGGTTCTTGAAGACGGACGCACGTTCCGTGGCGTTTCGTTCGGGGCGGAGGGCGAGACCTTTGGGGAAGCCGTCTTCTCCACCGGCATGTCCGGCTACCAGGAGACCCTGACCGATCCCAGCTACCACCGTCAGGTGGTGGTCGCCACCGCGCCGCACATCGGCAACACCGGCTGGAACGATGAGGACGACGAGTCCGACAAGATCTGGGTCGCCGGCTACGTCGTGCGGGATCTGTCCCGAGTGCGATCCAACTGGCGCTCGAATCGCTCGCTGGACGACGAACTGCGCGCCCAGGGCGTGGTCGGGATCACCGAGGTCGACACCCGGGCGCTGACCCGGCACCTGCGCGAGCGCGGTGCCATGCGGGTTGGCATCTCCACGGTCGAACTCGATCCCGAGAAGCTCCTGGCCAAGGTGCTCACCAGCCCGCAGATGGCCGGGGCCAACCTGGTCGCCGATGTCACGGTGACCGAGCCCGAACTGATCGCGGCGGTGGGGGAGAAGCGGTTCACCGTGGCCGCCATCGACCTGGGCATCAAGGACATGACCCCGACCCGGATGGCTGAGCGCGGCATCGAGGTGCACCTGATGCCGGCGTCCTCCACGATCGAGCAGATCCGCGCGATCGGGCCGGACGGCGTGTTCTTCTCCAATGGCCCCGGCGACCCGGCCGCGGCCGACGATGCGGTCGCCCTACTCACCGAGGTGCTCAACGCCCAGCTGCCGTACTTCGGTATCTGCTTCGGCAACCAGATCTTCGGACGAGCTCTGGGATTCGGCACCTACAAGCTCAAATACGGTCACCGCGGGATCAACCAGCCGGTGATGGATCGCAGCACCAACAAGGTCGAGATCACCGCCCACAACCACGGCTTCGCGGTTGACGCCCCGCTGGACGCCGCCACCACGACCCCGTGGGGTGAGGCTCGGGTCTCCCACGTCAATCTCAACGATGACGTGGTCGAAGGGCTCGAACTGCGCGGTTCCGACGACACCCTGCGCGGCTTCTCCGTGCAGTACCACCCCGAAGCGGCGGCCGGTCCTCACGATGCGGCCTACCTGTTCGACCGCTTCACCGACATGATGGCCCAGCACCGGGCGTCCGCTACCGGAGAGGGCAACGCCTGATGCCACGCCGCACTGACATCTCCTCGATCCTGGTGATCGGCTCCGGTCCGATCGTGATCGGCCAGGCCTGCGAGTTCGACTACTCCGGCACCCAGGCCTGCCGGGTGCTGCGCGAGGAGGGCTTCCGGGTCATCCTGGTCAACTCCAACCCGGCCACGATCATGACCGATCCGGAGTTCGCCGACGCCACCTACATCGAGCCGATCATGCCGGAGTACCTGGAGAAGGTCATCGCCAAAGAGCGTCCCGACGCGCTGCTGCCCACTCTGGGCGGGCAGACGGCCCTCAATGCCGCGGTCGCGCTGCACGAGCAGGGCATCCTGGCCAAGTACGGCGTCGAACTCATCGGCGCCTCGATCGACGCCATCCAGTCCGGCGAGGACCGGGAGAAGTTCAAGGAGATCGTCACCGCCCTCGACGTCCCTGGCGTGAATCCCGAGGTGGCCCGTTCGGCCATCTGCCACAGCATGACCGACGTGCTGGCTGCCGCCGAAGAACTCGGCTACCCGCTGGTGGTACGCCCCAGCTTCACCATGGGCGGGGTCGGTTCCGGCTTCGCGCACGATGAGGGCGAGTTGCGTCGGATCGCCGGCTTCGGACTGTCGGCCTCACCGGTCACCGAGGTGCTGATCGAGGAGTCCGTGCTCGGCTGGAAGGAGTACGAGCTGGAGGTGATGCGCGACAAGGCCGATAACGTCGTGGTCGTCTGCAGCATCGAGAACCTCGACCCGATGGGCGTCCACACCGGCGACTCCATCACCGTCGCGCCGGCGATGACCCTCACCGACCGTGAGTACCAGGCCATGCGGGACGTCGGCATCGCCGTCATCCGCGCGGTCGGCGTCGATACCGGCGGCTGCAACATCCAGTTCGCGATCCACCCCGACAACGGTCGGATGATCGTCATCGAAATGAACCCGCGGGTGTCCCGGTCGTCCGCCTTGGCCAGCAAGGCCACCGGCTTCCCGATCGCCAAGATCGCCGCCCGGGTCGCGGTCGGCTACACCCTCGACGAGATCCCCAACGACATCACCGCCGAGACCCCGGCCTCGTTCGAACCGACCCTCGACTACGTCGTGGTCAAGGCTCCCCGGTTCGCCTTCGAGAAGTTCCCCGGCGCCGACACCACCTTGACCACGCACATGAAGAGCGTCGGCGAGGCCATGGCCATCGGACGCAACTTCACCGAGGCCCTGGGCAAAGCGTTGCGATCGTTGGAGGACTCCAAGGCGGGCTTCGACTTCACCTCGCCGATCACCGACACCCTGGCCGACGTGCTCGCCCAGGCCAGCCGCCCCCACGACGGACGGCTGCAGCTGGTGATGAAGGCCTTCCGGCTGGGCGCCACCGACGATCAGATCTTCGACGCCACCAAGATCGATCCGTGGTTCCTCGACCAGTTGCGGCTGATCTACGACGTGGCCGAAGAAGTGCGTCACGCCCCCGAGCTCACCGCCGACCTGCTGCGCCGAGCCAAGCGGCACGGGTTGGCCGACACCCAGCTGGCCAAGCTGCGCAACCTGAGCACCGACGTCGTCCGCGGCCTGCGCTGGGCGCTGGGGGTGCGTCCGGTGTTCAAGACCGTCGACACCTGTGCGGCCGAGTTCGCCGCCCGCACGCCCTACCACTACTCGTCCTACGACGAGGAGACCGAGGTCGCCCCGCGCACCAAGGAGGCGGTGCTGATCCTGGGGTCGGGCCCGAACCGGATCGGTCAGGGCATCGAGTTCGACTACTCCTGCGTGCATGCTGCGATGGCGCTGCGCGAGGCCGGCTACGAGTCGGTGATGGTCAACTGCAACCCCGAGACGGTCTCCACCGACTACGACACCTCCGACCGGCTCTACTTCGAGCCGCTCACCGAGGAGGACGTGCTGGAGGTCTACCACGCCGAGGCGGCCGCTGGTCCGGTGGCCGGCGTGATCGTCCAGCTGGGCGGACAGACCCCGCTGAAGCTCGCCCAAGCGCTCAAGGACGCCGGCGTACCGATCGTCGGCACCCAGCCCGAGGCCATCAACCTGGCCGAGGAGCGCGGCGCCTTCGGCAAGGTGCTCACCGACGCTGGACTGCCGGCTCCGGCCTACGGCATGGCCGAGTCAGCCGAGCAGGCCTTGGCGATCGCCCACGACATCAGCTACCCGGTGCTGGTGCGCCCCAGCTACGTGCTGGGCGGGCGTGGCATGGAGATCGTCTACGACGACGCCTCGCTGGTGGGCTACATCGAGCGCGCCACCGACATCACCCCGTCGCGTCCGGTGCTGGTCGACCGGTTCCTCGATGACGCCATCGAGATCGATGTGGACGCCCTCTATGACGGCACCGAGTTGTACCTGGGCGGCGTCATGGAGCACATCGAGGAGGCCGGTATCCACTCCGGCGACTCGGCCTGCTCGCTGCCGCCGATCACCTTGGGCAACGAGGTGATCGACCAGATCCGCATCTCCACCGAAGCGATCGCCCGCGGCGTCGGCGTCCGTGGCCTGCTGAACATCCAGTTCGCGCTGCTGTCGGACGTGCTGTACGTGCTGGAAGCCAACCCGCGCGCCTCGCGGACGGTGCCCTTCGTCTCGAAGGCCACCGACACCCCGCTGGCCAAGGCGGCCACCCTGATCTCAATGGGTGCCACCATCGCGCAGCTGCGCGCCAACGGCGTGCTGCGTCCGGTCGGCATGGACGGCACCACCACCCTGGAGGCCGCGCCGATCGCGGTGAAGGAAGCGGTGATGCCGTTCAACCGGTTCCGCACCGCCGACGGTTCCTGGGTCGACACCCTGCTCGGCCCGGAGATGAAGTCCACTGGTGAAGTGATGGGGCTGGATGTGACCTTCGGCACCGCCTTCGCCAAGAGCCAGGCCGCCTCCTACGGCAATGTGCCCACGACCGGCACTGTGTTCATCTCGGTGGCCAACCGCGACAAGCGCCACGCCATCTTCCCGGTGAAGCGGCTGGCCGATCTGGGCTTCGAAGTGCTGGCCACCGAAGGCACCGCCCAGGTGCTGCGCCGCCAGGACGTCGACGTCACCCGCATCCGCAAGGCCTCGCAGGGGCCCGGGCCGGAGGGGGAGAAGACGATCGTGCAGGCCATCCTCGATGGCGAGGTCGATCTGATCTTCAACACCCCGCACGGCCAGTCCCGCGACGGCAGCCCTCGCAAGGACGGCTGGCAGATCCGCTCGGCGGCCATTCTGGCCGACGTGCCGTGTGTGACCACGGTGCAGGGCTTGAGCGCCTGCGTCCAGGGCATCGAGGCGCTACGGCGGGGTGCGGTGGACGTCCGGTCGTTGCAGGAGTGGTCTGCCGGCGTCCGAGCTGAGATCGCAGAACGGAGCTGACATGGCCCTGCCCGTCCCGGTCATGAAAGCCGGCTACGAGCGGCTGATTCGGCCTGTGCTTTTCGCCAGCTACGGCGGCGATCCGGAGGCCATTCACGAGCGGATGATCGAGGTGTTGGCCGGGCCGGGCTCGGATCCTCGTCTGCAAGCCGCCCTGCGCCGCCTGGTCGCCACCGCGGGCCGTCCGGCCCAGGTGGCCGGCATTCGGTTCACCTCGCGGGTGGGCTTGGCCGCGGGGCTGGACAAGGACGCCTCGGCCGTCCTGGCGTGGCGCGGGCTGGGCTTCGGCTTCGCCGAACTCGGCACAGTTACGGCGCAGGGCCAGCCGGGTAACGACCGTCCGCGGGTGTTCCGGCTGCCGGCGTCGGCGGCGATCATCAACCGGATGGGTTTCAACAACCCCGGTGCGGTGGCGGTGGCCGCGACTTTGGCTGCCCGCGGGGTGTACCGGGGCAATGGTGCGGCCGGGATGCCGGTGGGCATCTCCATCGGCAAGACCAAGATCGTGCCGGTCGAGGACGCCGTCGAGGATTACCTCACTTCGCTGCGGGTGCTGGCGCCGCACGCCGATTACATCGCGGTCAACGTGTCCAGCCCGAACACGCCTGGGCTTCGCCAACTTCAGGGCGCCGACGAGCTGCGGGCCTTGGTCACCGCGCTGGTGGCCGAGGCCCGGACGCTGGCCGGTGATCACGCCACGCCGCTGCCGATCCTGGTGAAGATGGCCCCCGACCTGACCGATGACCAGCTCGACGAGGTGGTCGAGGTGGCCACCTCCGGTGG
>CAZLJN010000162.1:0-5766 GCA_964559815.1 uncultured Propionibacteriaceae bacterium | reverse complement strand
CCTGGATCCGCAACCGGGTAGCGGTGTCGTAGCGGTCGCGGGGCACGAACACCAACGCGGTGACGAAGCCGCCATAGCGGCTGCGGCGAAGGAACACCCGCACGTGGCGTCGTTCCCGAATGCCGCTGATCGCACCGATGGTGTGCGACAACTCCTCGACGCCGGCTTCGAAGAGTTCGTCGCGCGGATGGTTGGAGATCACCTGGCGCAGCGCGTTCCAGCCGTAGGAGTGCGGCTCGAAGCCGCTGATCTCCAGCAGCCGGGCAGACTTCTCGGCCAGCACCGGGACGTTCTCCAGCGAGTCGTTGTACGCACTGGCGGCGAACAGGCCCAGGAAGCGATGTTCCCCGAGCAGCGTGCCGTCATCGGCGTAGCGCCGCACCGCCACATGGGTCAGGTAGGCCCGGCGATGCACCGGCGATCGCCGCCGATCACGGACCACCACCAGCGGGTCGCGTTCGTCGGTGACAGGCAGGTTCACCAGATCGACGTCGTCTTCTCCCCGCAGGATGCCCAGCTGGCTGCCCGGCGTCGGCATGAGTGCGGTGGTGTCACCGGTGTAGTGGGCATAGCCGACGAACACGAAATGACCATCGGCCATCCAGTTCAGCAGCTGCGCGGCCGCCGCGGAGTCCGGGTCGTCACCGAGTTCAGCCACGGCCTCCCGGCAGCGGTCGAGCATGGGCAGCCAGTCGGCGACGGTCACCGCCACGGTCGCAAACGCCCGGCGCAGCCCGTCCAGCAGGTCACCGCCGAGTTCGTCGGCCGAATGCCCCAGCGGTGGGTACATCTCCAGCACGATCCAGGCCTCGGCATCGGTGCCGCCGGCCAGACCCTGCAGGGTCCCATCGGCGTCGCGGAGCACCACCGGCGTCGGATGGAACAGCCCGCGCAGGCTCCAGTCCTGGCTGGTCAGTTCCATGATCGCGGTGTCGACCAGGAACGGCTGATCGTCGGTGATCACCAGCGCCAGGGTCGAGCCACGCGCGTCCCACTCCTGCGGGGTGAACAGCCGCAGCGCGACCTCACCACGCTGCCGGACGGCGCCCAGCTCCAGATGGGCCGCCGCAATGGCAGCCAGCGAAATGGGATCCAGCTCGGCCAACTCCGAATCGGGGATCTGCGCCACGTAGGCACCGATCAACTCCGACTGATCGTTGGTGGTGTTCTGGGTGGCCTGCGACAGCAGGGCCTTCCGCGGGCCGGATGTGGCCCGCGACGCCAGTGTGGACAATCACAGCTCCTTCGCCGATTAGGTCTTTGACAGCCTATCCAGCCAGCATTGGCTTATGCAGATCCACGCCAGCAACGATTTCGCAGCACCTTCGGATGCGGTTTTCGCAATGCTCACCGACCGGGTGTTCCTGCGAGCCAACGCGCTGGCCACTGAACCCCTCGAACATGAGGTCTCCGTCGACGGCCTGACCACCACCACCCGACGTGTCATGCCTAGTCCGAGCGCAGTTGCCCGTTTCACCGGCCCCACCCTTGCGGTGGTCGACGAAATCCGCTGGGAGCCGCTGAACGGCCCGGTCCGCACCGGGGTGGCCACCATCACCGTCGAAGGCATGCCGGCCGGCCTGGTCGGTACCGTGCGGTTGAGTCCGGGGGGTCGCGGGACCGTCCTGGACTACGCCGGGGAGCTCACCGTGGACATCCCGCTGCTGGGTCCGAGCCTGGCCAAGCAGGCCGCACCGGTGTTGTTGGACGCCTTGACGACCCAACAGCAGGTCGGGGACGCGTACCTGGCTTCAATCGCCTCCGAGTAGGTCAAACTGCTACTGACCGCCCAGTCAGGAGCACTTTGGAGACCAATTACGAGATCCGGCTCTCAGCATTCGAGATGTGGCCGGTGGGACGTCCGCGGCAACCACGGTTCGCAGAAGGCTAGGCGCTGCCCGTCCACATCAACAGAAGGACCTATTTCGATGGCGAAGGTGACTTTCTTCTCCGGCCAACAGCTGCCGCTGGAGATGCACAAGGTACGAATCATCCAGAAACTCAACCTGCTTCCCATCGAGGAGCGGCAACGCGCCATCGCCGGGGCCGGCTACAACACCTTCCTGCTGCAGAACACCGACGTGTTCCTCGACATGCTCACCGACTCGGGCGTGAACGCGATGAGCGACCAGCAGCAGGCCGCCATGCTGATCGCCGACGACGCCTACGCCGGCTCGGCCACCTACACGCGTCTGTACAACAAGCTGGTCGAGCTGTTCGGGATGACCTACTTCCTGCCCGCCCACCAAGGTCGCGCCGCCGAGCACATCCTGAGCAAGTCCCTGGTCAAGCCCGGCACCATCGTGCCGATGAACTACCACTTCACCACCTCCAAGGCGCACGTCACCGAGATGGGCGGCGAAGTGCTGGAGTTGATCACCGAGGCCGGTCTGGAAGTCACCTCCGACAACCCCTTCAAGGGCGACTTCGACGTCGCCGCGCTGAAAGCGCTGATCGACGAGAAGGGCGCCGACGCGATCGCCTACGTCCGGATCGAGGCCGGTACCAACCTGATCGGCGGCCAGCCGCTGAGCCTGGCCAACTTCCGCGAGACCACCCAGCTGTGCCGCGACCACGGCATCCTCACCGTGCTGGACGCGTCCCTGCTCGCCGACAACCTGCACTTCAACAAGACCCGCGAAGCCCAGTGCGCCGACATGAGCATTCCGGAGATCACCCGAGCGATCGCCGACTGCTTCGACATCATCTACTTCTCGGCTCGCAAGCTCGGCTTCGGCCGTGGCGGCGGCATCTGCATCCGCGACGAGGCGCACTACAAGCAGATGCGCGCCCTGGTGCCGATGTTCGAGGGCTTCCTCACCTACGGCGGCATGTCGGTGCGGGAGATGGAGGCGATCACCGTCGGCCTGGACGAGACCATGGACGAGGACATGATCAACCAGGGTCCGTTGTTCATCGAGCACATGGTCAACGAGCTGGACGCCCGCGGCATCCCGGTGATCACCCCGGCCGGCGGCCTGGGCGCCCATGTGGACGCCATGCGCTTCCTGCCGCACGTCCCGCAGCAGCAGTACCCGGCCGGCGCCCTGGCCGCCGCGCTCTACCTGGCCTCCGGCGTCCGCGGTATGGAGCGCGGCACCTTGAGTGAGCAGCGCGACCCCGACGGCACCGAACCGATGGCCAACATGGAGTTGGTGCGGCTGGCCCTGCCGCGGCGGGTCTTCACGCTCAGCCAAGTGAACTACGCCATCGACCGGATCGACTGGCTCTACCAGAATCGCGACCTGGTCGGCGGCCTGCGCTTCGTCGAGGAGCCGGAGATCCTGCGCTTCTTCTACGGCCGCCTGGAGCCGATCGGCGACTGGGTCGAGAAGCTGACCGAGGCCTTCCGGCGCGACCTGGGCGACAGCCTGTAGCCATCGCCATGCGACTCCTGGCTGCCGCTCGACACCTGAGCGCGCAGCCAGGAGTCTTCCACGTGGCTCGACCTCACCGCTCGGCCACCGAAAGCCGAACCCACCACGCCGCACTGACAACCGGCGGCGCCGATTCGGCAGCCGTGACGTCACTGACTGCCTAGCCTGATCCCATGCTCACTGTCTTCGTCGGCGACTTCATCACCATGGACGACCGGTGCCCTCGGGCCGAGGCGGTCGCCGTCGAGGACGGGTGGGTGGCGGAGATGGGCAGTCTGGCCGAGGTGACCGCCCGGCTGGCTGATCGCGAGTTCCGCCTCGATGCCGAGACCTTCGCCGACGCCGTGGTCACCCCCGGACTGATCGACCAGCATCTGCATCCGATTCTGGGCGCCTCCACCCTGGCCGGCGAGGTGATCGCCATCGAGGACTGGGTGCTGCCCGAACGTACCTTTCCCGCAGCCACCTCTCCGCAGCAATACCGCGACCGCCTGGTCTCCGGCCTGGCCGCACTCGAGGCGCGCGATCCTTCCGGGGCCGAGATCTTCTTCTCCTGGGGCTATCACCGCTTGTGGCACGGCGACCTTGACCGCAACCTCCTCGATCAACTGGCGCCCTCACGTCCGGTGGTGATCTGGCAGCGGTCCTGCCACGAGTGGTACCTCAACTCCGCCGCCATCGCCGCGATCGGGCTCGACCGCGACGAGCAGCTCAGCCACGGCCCGGCCAGCGCAATGGTCGATTGGGAGGCTGGGCACTGGTGGGAGCAGGGCATGAACCTGCTGCTCCCCAGTCTGCAACCGCGACTACTCACCAACGAGTTGATGGTGCGTGGCCTGCGCCAACTGGTGGGCTACCTGCACCGCAACGGGGTAAGCGCGTACAACGAGCCCGGGGCGTTGTTCACCCCGCCGTTGTGGCAGCTGTATCAGGCCATCCTCGGCGCCGACGACGTGCCATTCCGCAGCTACTTCATGGTGGACGGCCGCGCTCAGATCGACAGTCAGCTGCCTACCGACCAGGTGATCGCCGACGCCGAGCGACAGATCGCTTTGGCGCCTCCCGGCAGCGGCAAGCTGGAGTTCTTCGACAAGCAGGTGAAGCTGTTCGCCGACGGCGCGATCATTTCCCAGTTGATGCAACTGCGCGATCCGTACCTGGACGCCGAGGGTCACCCTGATCCACAGCACCACGGCGAATGGCTGATCGAACCTGACCAGCTTCATCAGCGCGTCCGGCTGTATTGGGAGGCCGGCTACCAGATCCACTGCCACGTCAACGGCGACGAGGGCCTTGACGTCCTCCTGGACGCCTTCGAGGACGCCGCCCAGGCCCTGCCGCGCCCCGACCACCGCTGCGTGATCGTCCACTTCGCCAACTCCCGGCCCGACCAGATCGAGCGGATCGCCCGGCTCGGCCTGCTGGTCAGCGCCAACCCGTACTACACCACCCAATTCGCCGATCGCTACGGCGAGGTGGGGCTGGGGCCTGAGCGCGCCGACCGGATGGTGCGCTCGGCCTCGGTATTGGCCGCAGGTGTTCCGCTGTCGTTCCACTCCGACCTGCCGATGGGACCGAGTTCACCGCTGGGGTTCATGTGGTGCGCGGTGAATCGCACCACCGTGTCTGGACGGATCGCCGCCCCCGAGGAACGGATCAGCATCCACGACGCACTGCGGGCGGTGACCATCGAAGCCGCCTTCTCTTGGCGCAAAGAGGCCGAGCTCGGCAGCATCTGGCCGGGCAAACGCGCCACCTTCACCGCCCTGGCCGAGGACCCCTACGCCGTCGACCCGCAGCACCTGCGCGACATCGCGGTGCGCGGCACCTTCTTCGAGGGCCGCTGGTTCCCAGTCACCAGCAGCTGAGTCGGCGGCCGATCAGGTCACAGTCGACGGTCGGCCCCCGCGCCGAGCCCGAGAACGGCTTGGACGACGGCGAGCGCAGCCATCACGACCAGCACCACACCCCAGCTGGTGGCCGCCGCCAACGCCCCCGCCGCTACCGGGCCGATGGCGGCGATCAGGTAGCCCATCGACTGCGCCATCCCGGCCAGCCGGACGGTGTCGGCCGGCGTGGCGGTGCGCAGCGGCGGCAGGGCCAGCGACAAAGTGAAGCCCGCACCGATCGCCCCACCGGCCAGCGCCGTCCACACCCACACTCCCTGAGGGAGCAGCAACACTCCGACGACGGCGGCGAGTAATGCCAATGCGCTTCCGGCGGTGAGAAGGCGTTGATCCGAGGTTCGACCCGCGAGTGCGGCAACAACGGGCCCGGCCACCACCCCAGCGATCAGGAACACGAACGCGAGCCACCCTGCGTGGCTGGGTGTCATGCCGATGTGCCCGGCCATGGTGGGCAACCAGACCACCACCACGTAGAACGAGAG
>CAZLJN010000161.1:3493-5845 GCA_964559815.1 uncultured Propionibacteriaceae bacterium | reverse complement strand
CGATTGATGCCCAGGCCGTCGAGGCCGCTGCTTCCCGACTGGCCGGTGTGGTCACCCGCACCCCGCTCCAACTGAACGAAAGATTGAGCGCGGCCACCGGTGCCTACGTGTGGTTGAAGCGCGAGGACCTGCAGCCGGTGCGCTCCTACAAGATTCGCGGCGCCTACAACCTGATGGCCCAGCTCAGCGCCGAGGAGCGTGCCGCCGGCGTCATCTGTGCCTCCGCCGGCAACCATGGGCAAGGCGTCGCTTTCGCCTGCGCGACGCTGGGCATCCAGGGACGGATCTTCGTGCCGGCCACCACCCCCCGCCAGAAACGCGACCGGATTCGGGCGCTCGGCGAAGGCATGATCGAGCTGGTCGTGGTCGGCGACACCTACGACGAGGCCGCCGCAGCAGCAGCGACCGAGGCTGCCGCGTCCGGGGCGGTCGTGGTGCCGGCTTTCGACCACCTCGACACCATCGCCGGGCAGGGCACCGTGGCGGCCGAGATCGTCGACCAGTTCGGCTACGCCCCGGACGTGATCGTGGTCCCGGTCGGTGGCGGCGGCATGATCTCCGGCTGCCTGACCTGGTTGGCCGAGCGCCACCCCGAGACCGTCGTGATCGGCGCGGAGCCGGCCGAGGCCGCGTCCATGGCCGCCGCGCTGGCCGCCGGCCATCCGGTGCAACTGGCCGACATGGACACCTTCGTCGACGGCGCCGCCGTCCGGCAGGTCGGACGGCTCACCCACGGCATCGTGGCGGCCCACTCCCCGAGGCTGTACGCGGTGCCGACCGGGCGGATCTGCACCGAAATGCTGGCGCTCTACCAGACCGAAGGCATCGTCAGTGAGCCCGCCGGCGCCCTGGCCGCCGCCGCTCTGGGCCTCTACCAACCGCCGCCCGAGGCGACCGTCGTGGTGATCGTCTCCGGCGGCAACAACGACATCTCCCGCTACTCCGAGATCATCGAGCGCTCGCTGGTCTACGAAGGCCGCAAGCACTACTTCCTGGTGAACTTCCCCCAGGAGCCGGGCGCGCTGCGCCGCTTCCTCGATGAAGTTCTCGGGCCGGACGACGACATCACCCACTTCGAATACGTGAAGCGCTCCAACCGCGAGACCGGCCCGGCACTGGTGGGCATCGAGCTGGGCGACCCGTCCACCCTGGGTGACTTCATCGTCCGGCTGGACGCCAGCCCGATCACCTTCGAGATCGTCTCGGCCGACAGCCCGTTCTACCGCTTCCTGGTGTAGCCCCGCTGGTTGGGCACGCGCGCCTGCGCGCGCCGAAACCAATCCGGCCGCACCGAAATGTCGAAATGCCGGTGCAGCGCTGAGTGCGCCCCAATAATGAACCCATGGCGCTGGTTCCGCCCCCAGCCGCACGCCCTGCCGGCTCACCGGGGCATTCACTGGCCGTGCCCGTCACGGCGCTCGTCGCCATTCTCCTTTTGTCGTGGTTCTCGATCGCCACCAAACCGACCCACGCCCTGGTGGAGACGTGGTGGCCGGCCTCCGGCATCGCGATCGGTGCCGCGCTCCGGCTCCCCAAACGAGATCTGTGGTGGTTCTCGCTGGCCGCGGGCCTGGTCGTCCTGGGCGCCAACTTCGCCCAGTTCCACAGCATCGGCATGAGCATCGCCGCCTCGGTCGGTGCCAGCGTCGAGATCTGGGTCGGCGTGCAGATCCTCCGCTGGCGCAGCGACAAAGAGCCCACCTTGGCGACCCGGGCCGATCTGGGCAGGTTGTTGGTGGCCGCCATCCTCGCAGCGACGGCCTTCGATCTGATCCTCAGCGGCGCAGCGCTGGCGACCAGCAGCCCCGCGGAGGCGATCTTCCACCTCGCCTCCGCAGGCCCCCGACGTGCCGCCGGCATTTTGTTGATCACGCCGCTGTTCCTCCGCCTGCCCGAAGACCATCTCGGCAAGATGGACGGACGCGCCGCCGCCCACATCGCCACCGGGTTGGCCACCGCCGGTCTGGTCTTCCTGACCCCGCAGCACCTCCCGCTGGCCTTCCTTCCGCTCGTCCCGCCGATCGCCGGGGCACTGGTCATCCCGGCTCGTTGGCTCATGGTCGAGATGATCGGTATCGCCGCGATCGCCTCTTATGGCAGTTCCATCGGCAACGGCCCGTTCTCGTTCACGCTGCTCGGCAGCGACGGCGGCGCCGCCATCCTCCAGGTGTTCGAGGTGTCGATGGTCGCTTTGGCCCTGCTGCTGGCGCTCACCGCCGATGCCGAACGCGACGTGGCCCGGCTGCTCACCGCCAGCGAGTTGCTCTACCGCCGCAGCTTCCAGAACTCGGTCTCCGGAATGCTGATCGCCAACCGTGAGGACTCGCATTGGACGGTGCAAACCGCCAATCC
>CAZLJN010000161.1:0-3483 GCA_964559815.1 uncultured Propionibacteriaceae bacterium | reverse complement strand
GCACCAGACTGCGCTTCGGGTCGTTCCCCACCGCTGCCGCGCAGCTGCTGCCCGAGGTGCGTCCCGGCGAGTCGGACGTCGCCGCCTTGCTCGGCCAGGCCGCGGTCAGCGCCTTGAACTCGGCCGGTGAGGCGACCGTCAGCGGCCCCACCGAGTTGGAGTTGTCCGACGGCCGCCATCTGACCGCGAGCATCACTCCGCTCAGCGACGAACCACCGGTCGGCAGTGCCTCGATCCAGCTGATCGACATCACCGACTCGCTCATCGCCCAGCGGCTGATGGAAGCCGACCTCGAACGCGCGCAGCAGGTACAACGCGCACTGTCACCGCACACCCTGCCGATCCGGCGCGGCTGGGAGCACGCCGCCACCGCCACCACCGCCCGCGAGGTGGGCGGCGACTTCTACGATCTGCGGATCAGTGGATCGACCGCAGCGGTGATCCTCGGTGATGTGATGGGCAAAGGGATGGGCGCCGGCATCCTGGCCGCGGCCACTCGCACCGCACTGCGGGCCGCCGAGGTGCCGGCCCATCCGGCCGAGGCCCTGGCCGACAGTGCCCGGATCATCGAAGAGGACCTCACCAGCGCAGGCGCGTTCGTCACCGTCGGCTACGCCACCGTCGATCTGGTCACCGGCCGCGTCCGGCTCGTCGACGCCGGCCACGGCCTGAGCTTCGCCATCCGCGACAGCGGGGAGATCGAGCGGCTCGCCACCTTCGACCTGCCCCTGGGCGTGGAGTCCGAATGGCAGGAACTCGAATCTCACCTCGAACCCGGCGACGGCCTGCTGATGGTCAGCGACGGCGTCCTCGAACTGTGGGGCACCACCATCGAAGAGCTTGCCGATGCGATCGGACGGCTCAATCAGCGCTACCTCGACAAGGCGCCGGACATCTTGGTGGAGGCACTGTGTGCCGGGCCGCACAGCACCACCGAACGCACCGACGACGCCACCGCCGTCCTGCTCCGACGAGAGAGGCTGTCCCGATGACGACCCGGCGATCACGCAACTACCGCGGCGAGCAAGCCGAGACCCGCCGCCTGCTGTGGCTGCGGATCTGGACGGTGCTCACCCTCGCCCTGGGCTTCAACTACGTGGGCTGGCGCTGGCTGGCCTCGATCAACTGGTCGGCCTGGTGGATCGCCGTTCCCCTGGTGCTCGCCGAGACCTACAGCATCATCGACCTCACCTTGTTCTCCTTCACGATCTGGCGCTCCCGGCAGCGCGGCGAGCCGCCGCCACCCCTGCCGGACGCCACCGTCGACGTATTCATCACCACGTACAACGAGCCGCCCGAGCTGGTGCTCAACACGCTGCGGGCCGCGATCAACATCGGTTACCCGCACCGCACCTGGGTGCTGGACGACGGCGACCGCGAAGAGCTGCGGCTGGCCACCGAGAAGCTCGGCGCGGGCTACATCACCCGTGGCGATGAGTGGCACGGCAAGCCGCGTCACGCCAAGGCCGGCAACCTGAACAACGCGCTGATGCAGACCCACGGCGAGTTCATCCTGGTGTTGGACGCCGACATGGTGGCCGATCCGGCGATCCTCGACCGGACGCTGGGCTTCTTCGCCGATGAGAAGGTCGCGCTGGTGCAGACCCCGCAGCACTTCATCAACGTCCCGGCCAGCGACCCGCTCGGCAGCCAAGCGCCGCTGTTCTACGGCCCGATCCAAGAGGGCAAGGACGGGTGGGGGGCCGCCTTCTTCTGCGGGTCGAACGCCGTCCTGCGCCGCGAAGCACTGATGGACCTGGGCATCACCGGCTACGTGGCCGCCACCCAGCGCACCGTGATCAACCGCCTCAAGGAAGCCCGCGGGCTGGTGTGGCGGACGATGCGCCGCGCCGATGCGGCATCCGCTCCGATCTTGACCAAGACCCGTGACGCCATCGACCATGCCCTCGGCGAGATCGGACGCGGCGAGCCGATCGCCGAGGTCACCTACGAACTGCAGCGCGGCCTCCACCAGCTGTCGCACGCCCAGGTGGGCACCGATCTGGCTCAGCTCGCCAGCGACCTGGACGAACTGGGCTTCGACCAATCGGCGTTCAACATCGACTCCGATGAGGTGATCGCCCGCCTGGCCGCGATCGACATCTCCCCACTGAACGCCGTCGAGGCGGTCGAGCGCACCTTGCGCGCGATCGACATCGGACGCTCCGACGAGGCGCAGGCCGTCCTGCCGATGGCGACGATCTCGGTCACCGAGGACATGGCGACCGCGATGCGGCTGCACGCTCGCGGCTGGACCAGCGTCTACTCCAACGAAACCCTGGCCGAAGGGTTGGCCCCCGAGGGCCTGTCCGCCTCACTCACCCAGCGGCTGCGCTGGGCACAAGGCACCATGCAGGTGTTCTTCCGGGAGAACCCGCTGGTCGTGCGCGGACTGACCCTGCCACAGCGGCTGATGTACCTCTCGACGATGTGGAGCTACCTGTCCGGCTTCGCCACCGTGGTCTACCTGATCTCACCGATCCTGTTCCTGACCGCCGGGGTGCTGCCGGTGAACAGCTACGCCGCGCCGTTCTTCCTGCGGTTCATTCCGTTCATGGTGGCCAACCAGCTGCTGTTCGTGTTCGCCTCCCGCGGGCTGCCCACCTGGCGAGGCCAGCAATACACGCTCGCGCTGTTCCCGGTGTGGATCAAGGCCTGCTGGACCGCCGCCGCCAATGTGTGGGGCGGACGTCCGCTGAGCTTCGCGGTGACGCCGAAGGCCAACACCCGCGCGACCAGCGTCCAGTGGGGCCTGATCGGGTGGCAACTGGCAGCCTCGATTGCCCTGATCATCAGCATCGTCGTCGGTACGATATGGCTAGTGGTGGGGCATGCCGAGCCGATCGGCACCCTCATCAACCTGGCCTGGGTGGTCTTCGACCTGGTGTCGATGAGTGCCTTGGTCGGGGCGGTCCGTTACCGCGGGTTCGACGCAGACGAGGAGACCCCATGAGTTACCCGATCGATGAGCTCGACCCCGACGTGGGGGTGATCCGAGTCGATGGGCGCCTCAACATGGTCACGGCCGGCCAGCTCAAGGACACCGTGGCCGAGGCCGTCGCTGCCGGGCGGCAGCGGCTGGTCGTCGATCTGACCAAGGCCACTTTCATGGACTCCTCCGGTCTGGGCGCCTTGATCGGAGCATTGAAGACGGCGCGAGCCGCCGGCGGCGATCTGCGGATCGCTGGGGCGAACGAGCAAGTACTGATGGTGCTGCAGTTGTCGAACATGGACAGGATCCTGAGGCCGTATGAAACCCCTGAATCGGCCTTCGCAGACTAACTACGAAGCCGTTATCCGTAGCCCACCGGAGACGGTGGACGATGCCCACGACTTCCTCTCCGAGGTCTGGGACCAGCGACCCGACGTCAGCGCAGCGGAGCGCATGGCGATCGAGACCATCCTCAGCGAGTTGGTCACCAATGTGATCCAGAACAACCCCCACCGCGAGATCTTCTGCGATGTCCGGGTCCAGGTCACCCC